>JALORD010000439.1 GCA_025459145.1 Pirellulaceae bacterium
GCAGCTTCCCCGCGGCGAGGAGTTCTACGCCGCGAAGTGCCGCGTCTTTACGACAACGAACCTGACGCCGGACGAAATCCACGCGATTGGCCTCGCCGAAGTCGCCCGCATCCGGGCCGAGATGGAGGCGATCCAGAAGAAGGTCGGCTTTGAGGGGACGTTTCAGCAGTTTCTCGAAAACCTGCGGACCGACAAGCGGCACTACTACGAGACGCCGGAAGAGTTGCTCGAAGGGTACCTCGCGCTCTGCAAGCGGATCGATCCCGAGCTGACGAAGCTCTTTCGCAAGCTGCCGCGGATTCCGTATGGCCTGGAGCCAATTCCGCAGCATATGGCGCCCGACACCACCGCGGCGTACTATCGCCCGCCGGCTGCCGATGGTTCGCGGGCCGGGACTTATTTTGTGAATCTTTACCGCCCCGAGATGCGGCCCAAGTACGAAATGGAGGCGCTTTCGCTGCACGAGGCGGTCCCGGGGCATCACTTGCAACTGGCCCTGGCGACCGAACTGGAAGGCGTCCCCGAGTTCCGTAAGTTCACGGGCTTCACCGCTTACGTCGAAGGGTGGGCCCTCTATGCCGAGCGGCTGGGGGATGACCTCGGCTGTTACGAAGATCCATATAGCAAGTTCGGCCAGCTTACGTACGAAATGTGGCGGGCGGTTCGGCTGGTTGTCGATACGGGGATGCACCACAAGCGGTGGACCCGCGAGCAGGCGATTCAGTTCTTCAAGGAGAACACGGCCAAGACCGAGCTCGACATCACGAACGAAGTCGACCGCTACATTGCCTGGCCCGGACAGGCCCTAGCTTACAAGGTCGGCGAACTCAAGATTCGCGAACTAAGGGCCAAGGCGGAAAAACAGTTGGGCGAAAAGTTCGACATCCGCGAGTTCCACGACGTGGTGCTGCGAAGCGGCGCTGTACCGCTCGATGTGCTGGAGCAACTGGTGGACGAGTGGCTGGCGGGAATGTGAAGTACGCGAGGGAATCGCCTCCTGACCGAATCACGTGTATCCCGAACCTGGAGACTTGCAGCAATTGGCATCAGGTGCTTCACCTTATGGGAGCAGACGCCGACCTTAAGGCGCAAAGCCCTGGGCGAGCAGCGATTCGCGGCGAAAAGCCGCAAGGTATCGATCAGGACGGGCGAGCGAGCCAGTACCCAGCACCAGCAGCCTAAGCCACCAAGACTGCCCGTTCCCTGCCCCCGCTGCTGCCCCCTCGAACCGATCCCCGTGGTCCGAGTTGCGGCCACGTGCTAGTCTGAAGTCTTCGTTCCCACCGGCAGACTTCGATGTTTTACGGACTCATTCGATCGATCAACTACGAACGCGGGTTCGGCTTTATCGAGCAGAGCGGCGGTAAAGATGTCTATTTCCATGCCACGATCCTCGAGCCGGGAGTGTTCGATCGCCTAATGCAGGGCCAGCCCGTCAAATTTGCGCTGCAAAAGCGCGATCCGGACGAAAAGCCGACCGAGCGGAAGGGACCGAGGGCCGCGGCGATTGAACTAATTGATCGGATGCCTGGCGGCATCCTGGCCGATCCGCCTCCCGAACACCGCGCCCGCCGGCATCCGAAGGCCCAGCGCCGCAAAGCAACCTGGAAACGCAAGATCGTCTTGGGTGGAACCGTAGAGCCAGAGGTCGAAGCGCCTGAGATCGGAGATCAGAGATCAGAAGCGGGCGAAGTCTAACGTCGCCTTACCGCCTCCTCCCTCCCAATCCTTACAACCGCTCTCATCGCGCTTCGTTCGTTGACTTCCCTTCCTCGGCAGTGACAATGAACGGTTGGGGGCGAGGGGACGAGAACTGCAAGGTGGAGCCGATGGAACTAGTCATTCGGAGGGCAGTCTGCGCACGCGCCGCGCGGCGTGCGAACGATCTCTTCCGCCGCCGCACGCTCGACTCCCTACTCCGCGTCTTGCTCGCCGGCCTGATGACGCTCACGCCGCTGCTGGCTCCCGCGATCAGCCGTGCCGATACCGTCACCCTCAAAAACGGCATGCGTCTCGAAGGGAACTTCGGCAACATCGCCGCCGTCGGCGGGACCAATCCGCTTGCAGCCCTCGGCGCGGGGGGCGTGCAGCTCAAACGCATCGTCGTCTGCGACGACAATCTTCGCCGGACGTTCGTCGGCACAAACCAGCTCGCGGGAACCTTCGCACCATCAACTGGCCCGGCCCCGGAAAGGTTTCTCATTCCGCAGCGCGAAAGCCTCGCGGGCCGCGGCGTCGCCAGCGTCGGACCCATCCTGCGCGTCACGCCGTTCGACGAGCACGGCCGGCGAATCTTCAGCATGAGCACGTCCGATGGCCGGGTCGACGTCGTCCAGGGAATCACCGAGATCACGCCCACCTACTGCAAAGTCACTGTCGTCGGGGGCGGCCCGTTCGTCTGGCAAATGTCGATCGCCACTGCCGGCATCCCGCGCGAGACGCTCAGCAAGATTCTCAAGAACTATACCGATCCCAAGAGTGCCGACGACCGGCTGAAGATCGTCCGCCTCTTTATCCAGGCCGAGAGAATTCAAGACGCCCGGGCCGAGCTCGACAGCGTCATCAAGGATTTTCCGGGACTCGCCGCCCTGCAAACGACCGCCAACGAGCTCACGCAGATGGCCGCCCAGCGGCTGATCAAGGAGATTGAATTGCGGCGCGACGCCGGACAGTCGCAACTGGCGATCGCCATGCTGCAGAACTTCCCCAGCGAGGGAGTCGCGGGTGTAACGCTGCTCAAGGTCCGTGAGATCCTCGAATCATTTCAGGAAATCGCCGACCAAGGGACACAAATCAAGGCCGGCCTGGATGCAAATCTGGCCGCCGTTAAGGACGAGAAATTGCGCGAAGAGCTGTCGCCGCTCGTCGATGAGATCAAAACCGACCTGACGATTCACAACGTCATCCGGCTGAACGACTTCGTCCGGCTGTCGACTGACGCGGCGCTCACGGCCGAACAGAAGCTATCGCTGGCCGTCAGCGGTTGGATCCTGGGACGCGATTCGGGGCTGGAAAACCTGGCCGTGAGCAAATCGCTGATCCAAGTCCGCGAGCTCGTCCGCGAGTATCTGCGTACAACTCGCCAGGCCGAACGGGACGCAATCCTGGCCCAACTCACTTCGCTCGAAGGGGCCACGCCCGCCTACATTGCCAAGATCATCGCCCACCTGCGTCCACCGCTTGAACCGGCAGCCGAACTCGACGCCCCTGCCGATGCGGCCGATATTGTGGCCGCGTTTGGTCCGCCGAAGCAGCCTGCGGGCGAAGCTCCGGACAAACGTGCGGTCGAAGCACCCACGCCCGCCGCGGCAGGCGCCCCGGCTGCCGCGGAACCACCGCTTGCGCCTCCGCCCGCGGCACCGAAGAGCGCCGGCCCGGCGAACGACTTCGGCGGACTTCTTGCCCCCAATGCCGACCGGCAGGAAGCTCGCGCCGCCGCTGCCGCTCCTGCTGCCCGAGGTCCGACAGAACCGGCCGCCGCAGCACCCGTCGCTGCCCCTGGGCCCGATGCGCCAGCCGCTGACGACGCGCCGCTCGGCGGCGCAACGGACATCCCGGGCATGTTCACGCTCGCCGCGACTGGCCTCCCTGAACATCCGCGGATCAAGTACACGGTGCAACTCCCGCCTGAGTATTCGCCCTACCGCCGCTATCCGTGCATCGTCACGCTCAATGGCGCCGGCACGACCCCCGAGCAGCAGATCGCCTGGTGGGCCGGCGACTACAAGGCCGACTCGCAGCAGCGCTATGGCCAGGCCTCGCGGCACGGCTACATCGTCATCGCCCCCGAGTGGCTCCGGCCCCACCAGCGGGAGTATGAGTTCTCGGCCCGCGAGCATGCCGCGGCCCTGTTTACGCTCCGCGATGCATGCAAGCGGTTCTCGATCGATACGGACCGTGTCTTCCTGAGCGGGCATTCGCTCGGCGGCGACGCCGCCTGGGATATCGGCATCGCGCATCCCGACCTGTGGGCCGGCGTGATTCCGATCGTGGCGACCTCCGACAAGCATGTCAGCCTGTACTGGGAGAATGCCGAGAAGGTCTCTTTCTACTTCGTCTGCGGCGAAAAGGACGGCGACAAGATGGCCCGCAATTCGACCGACTGGAATCGCTATCTCGAGCGGCAAGGATTCGACACGATGGTCGTTCAGTTCCAAGGACGCGGGCACGAGCATTTCCACGACGAAATCCTGCGGATCTTCGAGTGGATGAACCTGCACCGCCGTGACTTCTTCCCCAAGGAAGTCGACATTGTCACACTCCGCCCCTGGGACAGCTTCTTCTGGTGGCTCGAGGCGTCGGGCATGCCGAGCAACCTGCAGGTACTGCCGGTCGAGTGGCCCAAGCGCGATCTCCGCCGCCCGGAGACCAAAGGGACCGTCGCCGCGACGGGCACTTCGGTTCGCGTGAATACCCCGGCCAAGAAGGTCACCGTCTGGCTCGCGCCAGAACTGGTGAACTTCGACGAGAAAGTCTCGGTCACGATCAACAACCGCGCTCAGCGCAACATCACACCGAGCATCG
>JALORD010000070.1 GCA_025459145.1 Pirellulaceae bacterium
GGTCGGACTCCACTTTTGGGCGCTATTGATGAGGATTCCGTAAGCGGCGGTGTCGACCTTTTGCCGGGGCAGGAGCTTGGCCTGGGGAATTGCGGGGGTTGCCGGCGCGATATTGCTGGCAGTTGCCGCGGGCGCGGCTGTGGGAGCAGACTGTCCGCAGCCGGAAATGACAACGCAGCCCAGGGCCAACAGGCCGACGTGCCCCCGAGTTAGGATGGCCGCGAACCACCGCACGCGCAATGCAGTACCCATGGCGGATCGATCTCGCAAAATGGATGACAAGACGGCATTTCGACGGCGTGATGGCGCGTCATTGCCGCCGGGCAATTATCCACCAAATCGCAACCGGCGTGAATCCAGCGCGGCGTAGAAGTCGACGGCTCAACGACTGCTTACCACACTTTCCACCACGGCTTTCGGCCGGTCGATGCGCCGGAGTAGTCGAGCCGCATGACCCGCTCTTTGTTGCCGAAGGCCGAAGGAGAATAGACGACGCGGATTCGCTCCTGGGCGCTTTCGCCCACGGTGTCGCCATCCTTGATCACGGGGCCGTTCTCGAGCAGGTAGCCGCAGAGCGACATCAGCCGTTCGCGGAGCCCGCCCGCCGATTCCGGAGAGTTCTGCGTTTCAATTTCCATGAGACCCAGGGCTTGCATGCCGTGGGTAAAGCCGTTCATTTTGCCGTCGGGTCCGGGACCGACGCGGAAATCGACCCACATGGGAAGCGGCACGCCGTCGGGGAGCATTTCGACGGCAAATTCGCGAAACACGGGGGGCGAGATCACGAGCGTGGCGTTCCCCCAATAGACCCCGATCGTTTGCGGGCAGGTGGCGATGATCGACGCGACTGCCTGGGTGAGCAGCTTCGTCTGCGCGAGCGGCGGCTCGTCGCTCATCACGGTGACGATGAGGTGCTGCCGATGCGGACGCAGCTCCTCGGCGGCCTTGGGCCAGAGCCAACTGGTTGCACAGGGCCCCTCGAGATCGCCCCACGGAATCGGCGCGGGCATCAGTCCCAGGACAACGAGCGACGGACCCACGCGGAACGAAAGCGTGCCCCCTTTCGCCTCCAGTTCGCTTGCGGCCGGCAGCGACGGCCAGGTGGCAGCCAGATCGCGCGTGATCGCGGCTCCGGAGATCTTGGGTTTGTCGGCGAGGGCGACGAAGGCGATCGAGACAGGCATGGGCTACAGAGGTAGAAGGGAGAAACGTGCGGGCCGATCAATGAGCCTGCTGCAGACGCCTTGAGTGGCGGTGCATGGCCACAAAAGAAGCAAACGACACGATCGCGAGGAGCGCCAGTCCCAGCGGCAACCAGAACCCCAAGATCATGGCCAGACTGGAACCTTGTTTCGGCGACCCAGGCTCAAGCGCGGCACGGTCGGGATCGTCCGGATTGTAATAGACAGGATGAGTCGTGCCGACCGCGTACTTCTCCGCCTGCGACTCGGCGTACGGCAGTTCCCATTTGTCAATTCCATGCAGGGATACGCTTCGGCCTTCGTAGAGCTCTCCATCCACCGAGTAATCGTAGGCTAGATCGACCTGATAGCGGACGATTTCATAAGGCAACCGGCGCGGGCGGTCGCGGACTTCGACCAATTCGCAGCGGGTGATCGTCCCCGGTGCGGTCGGCCAATCGCGACTCGATTGCTCTTCCGTGCGGCCCAAGACGCCCAAGATCGCCGCTCCCACCGCCATGACGGCAAACAAAATCGCCAGCGCCAGGGCGGGCCAGCGACTGACGTGTTGTGAGAGGTGTTCGACGGAGGGATGCGGGGGAGGCGCCGGTCGCTCCCCAGTCGGACTTGTTGGCTGCGGTGCCGCCATGGAGGCTGGCGTCACCGGGGCCGCCAGCGGGGCGGAACGCGAGCTGGGAATGGTCGCTACGTCCGACGCAGCAGCACTCGTCTTACACACGGGGCACGACGTGCGCAGCTCGCCGGTCAGCGACTTTGCCGAGTATCGCAGTCCACATTGGGGGCAAGTTCTGTCCATAGGCGCAAACAAACCGGGAGCAAGTTTGCTCCCGGCTAGGGGGACGTTGGTTGAATGGGTCGGCTCGCCAGCTTACTCGTACAAAAACTCACCCATGTACGCGCTGCGGCCGCCGGGAGTGCTCCAAGTGGTGCCGAGGCCTTTGCCTTTGTACTCCGCCTCGATCGAGACACCGGCGGCAAAGCGGTCGACCTGCACGAGCGGCGGATAGAAGGCGACTTCGTTCATGCAGATGCAGTCGGTTTCCTTGGCCTTGCGGGTCGTCAGCTTGACCATCTTGCCCGCTTGCAGATTGCCGCGGAGTTCGGCCGTGTTGAGCGACATTTCGATCGGCGCCGTATCGACGCGGACGATCTCCTTGCCGGCGCGGCCTGCATGGGCCTTGGCAAACTCGATGAGGGCGGCCCGCTGGTCGTCGCTGGCCCGCTCATCGACGATCACGGCCGTGCGGAGCTGTTTGGGATCGTTGAGCCCCTGATGCCCGAGCGTCGCATCACCCTGGACAACGAGCACGACCGAGAGCCCCGCGAGGTCGACGTCTCCCTGCTTCCCTTCGTCGATCTTCCAGGCCATCAGGGCCTCGCGGCCGGCGATTGCCATTTCGGCATTGGCAAAGCAGGGGCCGGTGTAGACCTGACAGGTCCGCGTTTCGAGGTACGAACCGCTGATCTCTCCTGCGGAAGCTAAAGCCGGCAGAAGAAGCGTGGCGACAGCGGCGACAATTCGCAGCGACATGGCAAGATTCCTCCGTAAAACGGGCGTGCTCGACTAGCGGCGATGGAGTCCGACTGACCGCGGCCGTCGAGCGAGTGGGTGAACCGCGAGGGGACCGAGCCCCGTGCTCAAATTCTATCGCTCTCCGGGGTAGAGTGCTACGGAAACGTTGGATTTGCCGAGTCGCCCGCTGACCGATTGGGCGAGTCCTACCGACGCGTCCCTCTCCCGCCGGCTATAATACAGCCGACGATTTCCTGCCAGCTCGCTACTCGCCCCGACCACGTCGGGGCTTTTGAAACGCCTCATGTATTTTCGCCTTGCCAATCGCCTGTTGTGGGAAACCGACAAGCGGCTCCTGTGGAAACTGGTCTGGAATTTCGGCCTCAAAGGAGTCCGTTCGGTCCAGAAGCACAAAGCTCGCCTCAAGCGGGGCGAGTTCTTCCCGCCGTTTCTGTATGTGTCGGTCATCAACTCGTGCAATCTGCGGTGCCAGGGGTGCTGGGTCGATGTGGCCGCCAAGCAGTCGAAGATCGAAGTCGACGCGATGAATCGCCTCATCACCGAAGCCAAGGCGATGGGAAACTCGTTCTTCGGGATTCTCGGCGGCGAGCCGTTCATGCATCCTGAGATTCTCGAGATCTTGGGCAATCACCGCGACTGCTACTTTCAGGTCTTCACGAACGGCCACTTCATCACCGACGACGTCGCCCGCCAGCTCCGCGAGTTCGGCAACGTGACGCCGCTGGTGAGCGTCGAGGGGAACGAGATCGTTAGCGACGAGCGCCGCGGGCGGGGCGGCGTACTGAGCAAGACGATGGAAGGGCTACAGAATTGCCTGAAGCACAAGGTGATGACAGGCGTCTGCACGAGCCTCTGCCAGACAAACTTCGACCTCCTCAGCGAGAAGTGGCTCGACCGGCTGATCGAGATGGGGGTCTTCTACACCTGGTTTCACATTTATCGGCCCGTAGGGCCCGATGCGAAAGCGGAACTCGCGCTCACGCCCGAGCAGCAACTCGAGTGCCGGAAGTTTGTCGTGGAGATGCGGGCCAAAAAGTACGACGGCGAAGGGCGGGCTCTGTGCCCCGCCGCGACGGGCTTCACGCATCACATCAGCCCCTGGGGAGATATCGAGCCCTGCCCGATCATTCAGTTCGCCAAGGAATCGATTCACGACGAGCGCCCCTTGCGCGAAGTCTTTCAAGAGTCGGCTTTCTTACGCGATTTTCGCCAGACCGCGGCCGAGCACACCCGCGGCTGCATCGTGCTCGAGCGGCCCGATCTCCTGGAGGGGCTGGCCGCTCGCCACGGAGCCCGCGATACGACGGCCCGGCAGGCGGCGCTGGGTGAGCTCGCGGCCATGGAAGTCCGCCCGAGCCAGTACAACCCCGGGCAGGAAATTCCCGAGAAGTCGCTCGCCTACAGAATCGCGAAATACTTCTTCTTCAACGACTACGGGACGTACGGGAAGCACTTCAACGCGGAGAAATGGGTGGAAACACGCGAGAATCCGCCGACGCGGAAGGAGCTGTTGCAGATTGGCGGATCGTGAGGGGCGGACGGACTCTTGAGGCGTTTTAGGATCGGTGGAGTTGGCTGACCCTATTCCCTGTGCTCCGTTCCCTGCTCCCTCTACCTCAGCCGCTTGAACATCCGCGCATTGCGTAGTTCTACATCCGTGACGATCACGGTCTGCTCGGCTTCGATCTCAAAGCCGTGGCGCAGGAACAGCGACTGGGCGGTCAGGCTGACTTGCGAGTGCAGGCGTGCGATGCCCTGTTCCCGGGCGCGGGCTTCGATAGCCTGCAGCAACGCGCTCCCCACCCCCTGCCCTGCTGCTTGCGGAGCAACGAAGAGCTGGTCGATATAGCCATCGGGCTGAACATCCGCGAAGCCGAGAATCTGGCCGTGTTCTTCCGCCACGAAAGGTTGGTTCTGTCGGATTCGGGCCGACCACTTTTCACGGTCGTACTCGACCGGAGCCCAGGCGGCCAATTGCTCCGCGGAATAGTTGCGGCAGGCCAAGCCATGCACCGAGGCATAGAACACTTCGCGGAGCGTCAGTTCCTCTCCGGCGCGAAATGGGCGGATGCATGGTGGGGGCATGTGTCAAGTTACGAAAAATGCCGGCTGGAGAACGAGTGTCTCCAGCCGGCAGGAATGTCTGATTCGCTCGTGCGGCGGCCGATCCTGGGCTGGCTAGACCAGACCCTTCTTCACCGCCCACACAGCGGCTTCGGTCCGGTCCCCCGCTTCCAGCTTGCGCAGGATGTTCTGCACGTGTTCTTTGACCGTCTCGATGCTGATATCGAGCGAGCGGCCGATCTCGCGGTTCGAAAGCCCGAGGGCCACGTGCCGCAGGACTTGCACTTCGCGATTGGTCAGCGGGATGTCTTCGTCGTACGTCGGCCGGCGGCGGGCCATCGTATTGCGGACCTTCCCCATCATGCTGTCGTTTTCCGGCGGGAGTCCCGTATGGGCCCGGTTAATCGCGGCCAGGATCTCTTCCTTACCGACCCCTTTCAGCAGGAAGCCCGCCGCTCCGAGAGCGACCGCCCGAGCCACATAGGTCGGATTGTCGTAGCTCGTGAAGATCACGACCTTTGAGCGCGGCGAGCGATCGGCGATGCGTTCGAGCGCCTCGAGGCCGTCGGTGTCGGGCATTCGCACATCGAGCAGAACCACGTCGGGGCTGAGCTTCATCGCCTGCTCAATCGCCTGATTGCCGGTAGCGGCTTCCGCCACCACGGAGATCTCCGACCCCTCGACCATCGAGCGGATTCCCTCGCGCACTACCTCGTGATCGTCCGCCACCAGCAGATTGATTTTCATGGAGCTTCCTCGAATGGGCGCTGAGCTGATTAGTTTGCCATCCCCAGAATTGGGCACATCCACGCGCCGCTGGCCAGGTTGGCGAGTCTTCGAAACAAAGTTCAGAGCGATGCCAGCAGAGCGACAGTTTCTACACAAACGCTTGTGGCAATCTGGACTCATCCTAGTCTTTGGAGGGGAGTTGGCCAGTGGGCAATCCCCACAGAGGTATTGTTTTGCGTAGAACCGCATCCGCTAGCGGGGCGGGTCGACTGTGCTAAGTTTCTGGCCGACAACAACTTACGGTGCACACTCATCGAGGGGTATGTTGACAATGAAAATAAAAGCAATATTTGGAGCGGCGCCTCAGGAGTGTCTGCGGCCCGGCGAAATTCTGGAAGTCCTCGATTGGCACACTACACTTTTCAAGGGGTGGAGTTCGGGAATGTGTTGACCGCCGGCAACTGTGGCGTAAATCAACTACGTCCCTTGGCGGCTGACGCGAATCTTCATGTCTCTGGAATCGTGTGATGAAATCGGGCAACCTGCTCCTCGTCGACGATGATCGTCCCATGCTGGAGTCGATGGCCGGCTGGCTGCGCGATCAGGGCTATCAAGTACAAACGGCGGCGGGGCGCGAACAGGCTCAGAAGCAACTTGCCGAGCGCTCGTTCGATTTGGTCCTGGCCGACATTCGTCTGGCCGATGGCGACGGCTTTGAGGTGCTGGCTAATTGCCGCCAGAAGCATCCCGAGACGACCGTCATTCTGATGACCGGTTATGGCACGGTCGAAACGGCGATCGAAGCGCTGCGGGCCGGCGCGTTCGACCTGCTGACGAAGCCCCTGATCGACGAAGAATTGGAACTGGCAATCGACCGGGCGCTCTCGCAGCGAAAAGTGGTCGAAGAGAACCAGCGGCTCAAGGCGCAGCTCGATCTGCGGTTTGGCCTGGAGAACATCGTCGGCCACGACTCGCGGATGCAGCGCGTGTTCGACATGATCGAACGGATCGCCGATACGCGGGCGACTGTCCTCATCACCGGCGAAAGCGGTACGGGCAAGTCGCTCCTGGCCAGGGCGATTCATCGCCGCAGCGGCCGACGCGAACAGCCGTTCGTTGAAGTGGCTTGCGGGGCCATGCCCGAGTCGCTGCTCGAAAGCGAGCTATTCGGCCACGTGGCCGGCTCATTCACCGGGGCGACGGGCGACAAGATCGGCAAGTTCAAGCAAGCCGACAAAGGAACGATTTTCCTCGACGAGATCGGCACCAGTTCGCCGGGACTGCAGGTGAAGCTGCTCCGCGTTTTGCAGGAGTTGCAGTTCGAACCGGTCGGCGGCACCAAGACACAGAAAGTCGATACCCGTGTCATCCTGGCGACCAACGAGAATCTGTCGCAGGCGGTGGCCCAGGGGCGATTTCGCCAGGACCTGTTCTACCGGATCAACGTGATCAACATCGAGCTGCCTCCCTTGCGGGAACGGCTGGCCGACATTCCGCTGCTCGCGCAGCACTTCTTGGTCCGAACCTCGGAAGAAGCCGGCAAACCCTCGAGCGGGTTTCACGAGGAAGCGCTCGCCGCCATGCAGCGTTACCACTGGCCGGGAAATGTCCGCGAACTGCAGAACGTTGTCGAGCGGGCGGTTCTCCTGGGCCGCGGACCGAAAGTGTCGCTCGAAGACCTGCCGAGCCACCTCACGTTCGGGCACACGCCGGGACACGAGCCGCTCACCGGCAAGGCGCTCAAAGACGCGATGGAAGTGCCCGAGCGGGCGATCATTCTGGAGGTGCTCGAAACGCACCACTGGAACCGCAACGCCACGGCCAGTGCGCTGGGGATCAACCGCACCACGCTCTACAAGAAGATGAAGCGGCTGGGTCTGATGGACCGGCCGCAAGGAGTTCGTTCGTAAGGGATGTTGTCGCTTTGGCTCGCAACTACTGCGGGCCGTCCGCTTGCACCGAGAACCACTATGGGGACCTCCTACCGACCCTCGCCGTTCACCAATCAACAGACCGTGCCGATCACCGATCCGACCGGCAGCCAGCCGCGCCGCAGCCGACGCTACCTGTGGGGCGTGGCGATCGGACTGGCCCTGATTGCCGCCGGCTCGTGGTGGCTATTCCGGTAGCGGATGCGCTTCCCACGACGCGTCTTGAGGAAGGCGCTCGATGATGCGATGAGCCGTCGCTTTGACTCCGACATCGGACATTTCGCGTCTCCTCCCAGCTCAACGACGGGAGCCGCTCTGCCCGCCCTCCGCTACTTCCGCTTCTTGCCCAGCGCCTTCGCCACGGCGGCGCCCATGTCGGCCGGGCTGTCGGCCACCTCAATGCCGGCGTCTTTCAGGGCAGCGACTTTTTCAGCCGCGGTCCCTTTGCCGCCGCTGATGATTGCCCCGGCATGACCCATCCGGCGGCCGGGCGGAGCGGTGCGTCCGGCGATGAACGCGGCGACCGGCTTACTGACGTGCGCTTTCACATAGGCCGCGGCTTCTTCCTCGGCGGTGCCGCCGATTTCGCCAATCATCAGGATCGCTTCGGTCTGCGGATCGTCTTCGTAGCGGCGGAAGAGATCGATGTAGTTGGTCCCCACGATCGGATCGCCGCCGAGGCCGACGCAGGTCGACTGGCCCAGGCCGAGATTCGTCGTCTGCCAGACGGCTTCATAGGTGAGCGTGCCGCTGCGGCTCATGATGCCGATCTTCCCGGGCTTGTGGATGTAGCCCGGCATGATGCCGATCTTGCACGAGCCGGGAGTGATCACGCCGGGGCAATTCGGCCCGATCAGCACGCTGTTGGAGCGGCGAACGAGCTCGTAGACGCGGACCATGTCGAGCACCGGAACGCCTTCGGTGATCGCACAGATCACTTCGATCCCCGCGTCGAGCGCTTCGAGGATCGCATCGGCCGTGAACGCGGCGGGAACGAAGATCATCGAGGCGTTGGCCCCGGTCTTCTCGACCGCTTCGGTCACCGTGTCAAAAACCGGCAAACCTTCGACCGTCTCGCCCCCTTTGCCGGGCGTGACGCCGCCGACCATTTTCGTGCCGTAGTCCTTGCACCCCTTGGTATGGAACGCGCCGGCCTTCCCGGTGATCCCCTGGCAGATGACGCGAGTGTTTTCGTTAACGAGGATGCTCATGGGAGATTAATTTCGAATGTCGAAAGTCAAATGTCGAAGGAAGCCCGAAATCCAAATGACGAATCACCAGTGACAAATGACAACTAGCCACTAGCCACCAGCACGAGCCGCTCACTGCTTCACCGCCGCCACCACCTTTTTCGCCGCGTCGGTCAGGTCGTCGGCTGTGATCAGCTTCACGCCGCTTTCGCGGAGGATTTTCTTGCCTTCTTCCACTTCGGTTCCTTCCAGGCGGACGACCAGCGGGACGCTGAAGCCGACCGCTTTGCTGGCCGCGACGATGGCCGAGGCGATCGTCGTGCAGCGGGCGATGCCGCCGAAGATATTGACGAGCACTCCCTTCACATTCGGATCGGACAGGATGATCCGGAATGCTTCGGTCACCTGCTGCTCGTTCGCGCCGCCGCCCACATCCAGGAAGTTGGCCGGTTCGCCGCCGTGCAGCTTGATGATGTCCATCGTGCTCATGGCCAGGCCCGCCCCGTTCACGAGGCAGCCGATGTTGCCGTCGAGCTTCACGTACGAGAGCCCCGTGTTGCTGGCCCGCACTTCCGCCGGGTCTTCTTCCGACAGGTCGCGCAGTTCGGCCAGTTCCTTGTGCCGGAACATGGCGTTGTCGTCGAAGCTCACCTTGCCATCGAGGGCGACTAGCTCGCCGCTCTTGGTGATCACCAGCGGATTGATCTCGACGAGGCTGCAGTCGAGCGATACATACAGTCGGCAGAGCGCCCGCATGAACTTGTCGGCGCTGGCAAACGACGAACTGGGAATCCCCAGCTTGTAGCACAGCTTACGCACCTGGTAGGACTGCAGGCCCACGTGCGGATCGAAATGTACTTTGTGGATCAGGTGCGGCGTCTCTTCCGCCACCTTTTCGATTTCGACGCCCCCCTCGGTCGAGACCATGAGGACCGGCATCGCCGCAGCCCGGTCGAGGACGATCCCCAGGTACAGCTCGCGGGCGATCTGGCACCCTTCCTCGACAAAGACCCGGTTGACCGTCTTCCCCTCGGCGCCGGTCTGGATCGTGACGAGCGTATTGCCGAGGATATTCCCCGCCGCCTTTTTGGCTTCGTCGGCCGAGCGGACGAGTTGGACCCCCCGCTGCTCGGGCTTTTCCTTCATGGTCCCTTTGCCGCGGCCGCCGGCGTGAATCTGGGCCTTAACAACGGCCAGTTCGCCCCCCAACTCGCCATACGCGGCAGCCGCTTCGTCGGCCGTGGCGGCCACCTTGCCGCGGAGGACCGCGACCCCCGCCTTGCGAAACAAATCCTTGGCCTGATATTCGTGAATTTTCATCGCCAGATGCCTATCGCCTGCGAAAAGAATCGAGCCGCGGATTATCGGGGAGGGCGGGCGGTTTAGCAATCGGACATGCTGTCGGTTGTCACTGGTCACTTGTCACTGGTGGCGAGCCGGTTCGGCGCAGGTCACCTGACCTCGCCGAACCGCAGGACCGCAGGTCTTGAGTTCCCCACAACACTGGGAAACCTACGGTTGGGGCAGAGGGCGGGGTCAGAGACCCTCGCCCAACTCGCGCTCAACGTCGGTCCTTTCGCCAAATCGCTTCCCGGCCAGTTCGTTTTCGAGTTTGCCGAGCGATTCCGGATCGGACTGGTAAACGAAGATTTTCTCGGTGAACACTGCCGACTCGAAGTGGACCTTCGCCGACTTCCAAAGCAGCCGCGCGAGCACGAGATTCTCGAACTTCGACATGAACTTCGCAGGCCAGTCCCAATCGTGCGGATCGCCGTTCAGACTGGCGGCAAAGTGGATGATCCGGCTGGCCAATCACTCGACGCACGCGGAGCCGCAGGAAACGCGGAGAGGCGGCGATCGGCCGGCAGGGAACATGTAGGCAGTAAGGCAACTCACGACCGCTCGACCTGGCCACCCCGTCGAGACCATGCCAGAATTCGTACTCAACTTCGACACGCGACGCTTGGGAGAACTTGAACAGTTTGCACTATTGGCGTGCCAGGAATACAACTACGGCAACTCAACAGACTGGCTCGGCTGCTTTTGAGTCGACATTCATGGTGTTCAATCGCGACAAATCAATTGACCCTTACCACGAATTCCAGAGGTAATTGTCAACAAATTGTCCCCTAACCATCGCATAAACCGGAGCGGCGGTGGCGAGCGGATTGTGAAAGCAACGTCAACTCCCGCCGCCCAGCGGTGCCAGTGGTGCGCGTCGTCCGGTGGCGGTGGTGGAGGCACCGAAGATGCGATCGTTGTGGGAAGACGTTGTTCACTCTCGGGCCTTCTGGGTGAGCTATATATGCGCTGGCGTGGACTTTGGCGGCTGCCCGAGCCTGCTTGCCGATGAGCAGTCGCTGGTGCACGAGCCGATCCGCTCCCTGACGCTGCGGTTCACCTTTCCGGCCCACTACCACCTCCTCCTGACAACGAGCGGCGGGGTTCACGATCTCAAACTGATCCATCCACTCGAACGGGCCTTCCCTGTCGGGCGGATGGACAGTCATCAGATGAGCGACCTGTTCCGGTGGGACGAGTTCCAGGCGGTGACCCGCTATTTGGCTAGCGTCGGCGGTCCGGCCTGGGCGTATGAGTTGCTGTTGAGCTTCTACATCGCCGTGACGCGGGACTGTGCCGAGCAGCACCTCGCTTTGCTGCATCGGTGCCTGGACGCATCAAGCGTGTTCAGCCGCGAAGAGGTTGAGCACATCATCGCGTACACCCGGCGGGTCGCCGTTCGGCACGACTTCCGTTGGCGGGCGGATCCTGAACTCGGGTGGGTCGCGGAGGGCAAAGACTCGTATTGCATGCGCAGCGTGGGGGGCTTGGACCTGGAAGCACTCTACGCGTCCATGTGTGCTTCGGGTAACGATCCGGCTCTCGTGCAAGCCATCTTGGGATTGCCGGACTCCAGGGACGGCTTTAATTTCGCGGCGTTCCGCGACTTCCTGCGCGTGGTCGAGGGCACTTAGCAAAGCGCTGCACTTGACCCGTCCGGCACTGCGGCTTTTCGGGACATTCCAGTCGTTTCAGCCGCACCGCCAAGTGAACGAAGTCCTGACGCCTGTCTCAACCTGCCCCCTCCCCACACGGCTACTCTTCCTGCCGGCGTCCTCCAATCGCGTTCGCGAACTCCGGCCCGGAGGATCGTGGAAACTCGCCGTTTGTGTTCGCAGGGGGCGCGTCTGCCAGCGCTTCTCATCCCCAGCGCTTCTCATCCGGAGATAGTTGTGTCGCCCCTTCAGGGCTCAAAACGCGCGGGATTCGGCCGTCCCCAGGGCGATGCCCTGGTCTTGTGCTGGCCCTTCGGGCCGCGAATCGCGTTCGTAATCAATATGATCGCGAGTGTGGGGTCATTGTGATGTCATTTTCGGGCCGCCAATATCTTGGCCCCAAGTCTTCCAAATACGGGAAATGCCGAGGAATCCCCGGGTTTTGCGGTGATTTTGGCGCGTGTCGCGGGATTCTTCTCGGCGCGGCACGGTAGGTGCTTTAGGCCCTCCTCAATCGCCGGCCAAAAACGGCCAGCAACATCTACCTTTGACCCACGGGAAGAACCCAATCATGTCACGCTCCACACTCAGCATCGTTCGTCACGCTTTGGGCCTCGCGATTGTCGCCGCCACCGGCCTGGTGGCCGTTCAGGAAGCCAGCGCCGAGATCTCGATTGGCATCGGCAAGGGAGGTTTCCATGTCGGCCACCCTTCGTACTGCCCGCCGACCTATTGCCCACCTTATTGCCCGCCGGTGTATAAGCCGTGCCCGCCGGTTTGTCCTCCTGTGTACAAGCCGTGCCCGCCCGTGTGCCCGCCGGTCTATAAGCCTTGCCCGCCGGTCTGCCCTCCGGTGTACAACCCCTGCCCGCCGGTCTGCCAACCCTATCCCTACCCACAGCCGCACGAGCACTATCCGACGTACCCGGCCTATGGCCAGGGTGGCGGCCAGGGACACTCGCCGCAATTCCAGCATTCGGCGGGCCGGCCCGATCCGAGCAGCTTCTTCAATCGGTAGTTCGCGCTCTGACGAGTCCTGACAAATCCCGAGCGGGTGGCCAGTAGCCGCCCGCTTGTTTTGTTCACAGTGCAGAATCTACGGTTGTCTCGGCCGCTACAATACGAGCATGAGCAGCAGGGTTCCCATCGCGGAGGAACTGAACGACGTCGATGACGCCGCGTGCCCGATCGAGCTGCCTGGGCGCGGGCAGGCGGCGAATCAGCACCCGCGCCCCCCTGCCCCGCCGGCATGGATCGTGTGGACGCTGCGGGCGGCGGGTATTTACAACCTGCTGTGGGGCGCCGCGGTCGTGCTCTTTCCATCACAGCCGTTCGCTTGGCTGGGGATGCCGCCGCCGAATTATCCGGAGCTGTGGCAGTGCATTGGGATGGTGGTCGGCGTGTATGGCGTCGGCTACTGGATTGCCGCCAGCGACCCAGCCCGGCACTGGCCGATTGTCCTGGTCGGTTGGCTGGGGAAAGTGCTGGGGCCGATTGGGTTTCTGAATGCGGCGCTTGTCGGATCGCTCCCGTGGAGCTTTGGCCTCGTGAATGTGACGAACGACCTCGTGTGGTGGGTGCCGTTCACGCTCATTTTGTATTACGCCTGGCGCACGAACTCGAGGCCGCTGGAGACCAACACGCTGAGCTTGGTCGAGGCGCTGAGCACAGTCCGCAGCGAGCAGGGGCACACGATCGGCGAGCTGTCGGCCGGCGCGGGCGTTCTGCTCGTGTTCATTCGCCATGCCGGCTGCACTTTCTGCCGCGAGGCACTGGCCGACCTTTCGACCCAGCGAGCGACGATCGAAGGCCGCGGTCTGCGGTTAGCGGTCGTCCACATGAGCGGCCCGCAGCCCGGTGCGGCGTTACTGGCCCGCTATGATCTCGCCGACGTCGACCATTTCAGCGACCCCGAGTGCCGGCTGTTCCGTGCGTTCGATCTGGCCCGCGGCACGGCTGGCCAGGTGCTCGGTCCGGCGATCTGGTGGCGAGGCCTCTGGGCGCTGCTCAAGCACGGCGTCGGAAAGCTCGAAGGCGACGGCTTTCAACTCGGCGGTGCGTTTTTGGTGCGCGAGGGAAAGATCGTCGCAGCCCAGCGGCTCGAGACGTCGGCGGAGCGGATGGAACTGAAGCGAGTGGCTAGTGCTGGTGGCTAGGGCCGAGGAGTTCAAGGTTGGTTTCTGGTTCCATGTTTCAAATCAGACCCACTGCCTACGGACAACGACTAAAACAGCGTCTCATCGGGCTCTCGTCCGATCAGGCGCTTGACGCGGGCCCGATCAACTTTGGCTTCGGCGAAGCGGCCCAGTTTTTCGAGGTTGAGCGCCCGGTGATATAGCAGGACGGCGGTGGCCGTCTTGAGGCTTTGCTCGTACGACCTCGTGGCATCGACGCCGCGAAAGTAACGCTCCAGTCCATACGAAGATGCAGGAGCGCGCCCGTCGAGTTTCGCCAGTCCCTTGACGGCGGCATCGAGGTCCTCGTGAGCGGCCTCGTGTTTTCCCAAGCGATACAGAATGAAGCCGCGAGTATCGAGATAAGAGGGCTCGCCGGGCGCGATGGCGAGTGCTTCATTCGCTTCCTTTAGCGCTTGCTCGAGCTCAAGATTTCCCACCGCGCGGGCGTAGGCCAGATTGTTGAGCGCCTGAGCCCGGTCGGGCCGGCCGCTCGTGAGGCTCTTCTGATCAATGGCGCGAGCTGCGGCGATCGCTTCTTCGTGACGCTCGAGGTGCTGCAAGATCGACATCCGAAGCAACAGGACTTCGAGCTCTTGCGGAAACTGCTCGACCAGCCGGTCGCTGATCTTGAGGGCTTCGGGGTACTTTTCGTCCTCGACGAGCCACTGGGCCTCCTGAACCTGCAGCCAGGGATCGCGCGGATTCCAGGAGAAGGCCGCCTGCAGGCGTTCGGTGGCCAGTTCGACGTTCCCTTCGGCCCGCGCCTGCTCGGCTGCGGCGAGGAACCAGTACGAGACCTCGCGCGGAAACTGCAGATACACGAGTGGAACCACGCTCACCAGAATCATCAGCCACAGGAATTGCGGCGAAATGCGGCGGACCGGCGGCGGCTCGCGGCGGTTGGCAAAACTCGTGGGTTGAGACATGGAGGGGCCGATTGGGAGGGGAATGGGCAGGTCGGCCAGTAGGACGGCGAGCGGCCAAGACGGGAGCTTGCCGCTAGCAAACGCGCCGCGCGGCGGCCTCCAGCCGGGGGGTGAGTCGCCCGTGCAACACGAGCACACTTCTGTTACGATATCACGGTCTTCCGCAGGCTGAAACGGCGTCCCCTTGGGGGGCCGAGTTCACAGGGGCTCATTCGTTGTTTTCCGCCTGAGCTGCGATTCTTGGTTGGGGCATTTCGGCTACAGCACTTCGGTCGCGGCGGGCGGTCTCCAGTGTGGCGATACTTCGACTCGGCCTCACTGAGCCAATTGTATACCTCGGGCAGCAGGTGATTCTCATGCGTCATTCCTTTCGCTGGCTCGTTGTCGTTCCTGCGTTGTTGGCCCTGGCGTCGGGAGTTGCACTCCCATCGATGGGGCGGGCTGCTGATCCGGTGGCGGCCGAGGGGGAATTGGTCGAGTCGGCTGCCGACGCTGTGCGGGTCGACCCCGCCCAATGGATCAAGCAGCTTGAATCGGCCGAATTTTCAGAGCGGCAGGAAGCTTCGCGCAAGCTGGCCGAAGCGGGGCGCGAGGCGTTCGAAGCTCTGGAGTCAGCCGCGAAGGATGGGAGTCGCGAAGTCATCAGCCGAGCGATCGAGATATTGCGGCGGCATCACGAGGGGGGCGAGGACGCGACGCGTGAGGCGGCAACCGCGGCCCTGAATCGGCTGGCCGGGAGCAGTCATTCTTCGGCTGCCAAGCAGGCCCGCGAGGCTCTCGATCCACCGAAGGAGCCCGAAGGAATCCCGCTCAATGCGGCGTTGCCCGCTGTGCGACCGGCAATACGGCTGCAGATCGGCGCGATCCAGCGAGCTGGCTTGCCGGCGGGGAATATCCGCCGCACGCATGTCAGGTCGATCAACGGCAAGCGCGAGATCGAAGTGCAGGACGGCGACAAGATTACCAAGGTCAAAGAGCTGGAAGGCGACGCGCTCGAAGCCGAGATCACCGAGAAGGTAAACGGCAAAGAGACGACGCGTAAAATCGCGGCGAAGAATCTCGACGACCTGAAGAAGCAGGACGAAGCGGCGGCGAAGATTTACGAGCAGCACGCGGGGCGCGGCGCCGCGGCGCCGAGGGGAGGATTCGCGCCGGGCGCTATCCCCGCACAGCTAGGCAAGCAACAGCTTGAACAAATCGACAAGATGATCGAGCAGATGAAGCAGCAACAAGCGGGCAATCCGGCGCTGCCGCGCTTGATCGAATCGCTCGAGCGGCATCGTGAGCAGATCAAACAGCGATTGCCCGTCGAGGGGCAGCAGGAAGCCGCGCCTGCAGCCGCGCCGCCTCAGGCCGCCGCACCCGCCGATGCCGCCAAGGCCGACGCGGCGCGACAGGCTGCCGAAACCGCCGCCGCCGATGCGGTTCGTGCTCTGGAGAAAGCGGCGCAGGCCGCAGCCGAAGCAGCCGAAGCAGCCAAAGCGGCCGCAGAGGCACAGCCGTGACGAGTGGCTTGAGCTAGTGGCTAGTGATTCGAAACCGACCCCCGATCACCGACCTCGGTCCTCCGATCCCCGAACTCCGTCCCCTCACTCCTCTCTGGATCCGCAACCTTGACCGTCTTCTCTGCTCGCCGCGACAAGCTTCGCAAACTTCTGAAACAAAACTCGCTCGCGGCCTTGCTTGTCACCGACGAGCGGAACGTCACGTACCTGACCGGCTTCACGGGGGACTCGAGCTACCTGCTTGTCACCCTCGCCAAGAAGTCGCCGGATTTGCTGCTGACCGACGGTCGGTACACCGAGCAACTCGGCGACGAGTGCCCGGATTTGCCGATTGCCGTGCGGAAGACGGGCGTGGCGATGGCGCCGTTTACGGCCGAGCACGTTGCGGCCCACAAGCTGACGAGCCTCGGCATCGAGTCGGATGCGCTTTCCATCAGCACGTTCGAAAAGCTCCGCACGGCGCTCGATTCCACGCAACTCGCCCTGACCGAGAGCCTCGTCGAGTCGCTCCGCGAGATTAAGGACAAAGGGGAGATCGAAGAGATTCGCGGCGCAATCCGCATCGCCGAGCAGGCGTTCGGCGTGATTCGGCATGCCCTGCGCCCCGGCCGCTCGGAGAAGGAGATCGCCGACGAGCTGGAGTACCAGATTCGCCTGTTCGGCGGCACGTGCGGCGCGTTCCCGTCGATTATCGGCGTTGGACCGCGGGCCGCCCTGCCACACGGCCGGCCGATTGCCGAGAGCAAAATCGGCGACTACGACTTCGTGCTGATCGACTGGGGTGCTCGCGGCCGGCTCTATCACAGCGACTTGACCCGTGTTTTGACCACCGGTAAACTCCTGCCGAAACTGGAGAAGGTGTATCGCGTGGTGCTGGCTGCCCAGAAGGCCGCGATCGCGGCGATTCGCCCCGGCGCGATCATGCACGATGTCGATGCTGCCGCCCGCAGCGTGATCGCCCGCGCCGGATTTGGCCCGGCCTTCAGCCACTCGCTCGGTCACGGGATCGGTCTGGCGGTGCACGAGCAGCCGCGGCTGGCCCCCGAGCAGAAACGTCCGCTCGCGGCGGGGATGGTCGTCACTGTCGAGCCGGGAATCTACCTGCCAGGGTGGGGAGGCGTCCGGATCGAAGACGATGTCTTGGTCACTCGCGACGGTCATGAAGTCCTGACGAGCGTGCCGAAGGAATTGGAGGAGTGCGTGGTGTGAATGGCAAAAGCACGAAATTCGAAGCCCGAAGGAAGCACCAATTTCAAATGACCGAACACGCGATCTAAGAACTTGCCGACATTTGAATTTGTTTCGCGTTTCGGATTTCGCATTTCGGATTTATCACCATGCCTGCCGATCGTCCTCCCCGTCGACCGCCTGCCTCGAAGGCGCCCAAAAAAACTTCCCGGAAACCGCCGATGAGTGAAGCCGATACGCCCTCTCCCACCGTGTTCGAGATCGAGCGGATTCGCCGCTTGGTCGAGCTGATGAAAGAGCACGACCTGTCGGAAGTCGACCTCCGCGAGAGCCGGCAGCGAATCCGCATCTGCCGCGGCCCGCGCGAAGTCGCTCGGCCCGCACCTCCGCCTCCTCCACCGCCCCCCTCCCCTGCCCCGGCTGTGGCGGCTGCGGCAACTCCGGCCTCGCCGGCTCCCGCCGCCAGCGGCGACGGGCCGAATATCGTGCTCGTGAAGAGCCCGATGGTGGGGACGTACTATTCGCGGCCGAACCCGAAGGCCGAGGCGTATGTCAAAGTGGGGGACCGCGTCGACACGAGCACGATCGTGTGCATCATCGAAGCGATGAAGGTCTTCAACGAGATTCCCGCCGAAGTCCGCGGCAAGATCGTGGCGGTCCTCGTCTCCGACGGCGAATCGGTCGAATTCGATAAGCCGCTGATGAAGGTCGATACGAGCGCTTAACAAATGACAAATGACAAAGGACAAGTGACAAACGGGTCCTTGGTCCTTGGTCACTAGTCACTTGCTTGTCATTTGTCATTTGCCATGTACAAACGCATTCTGATTGCCAACCGCGGTGAGATCGCCCTGCGGATCATTCGCGCCTGCAAGGAACTGGGGATCGAGACGGTCGCGGTTTATTCGACGGCTGATCGCGGCAGCCAGTACCTGCAGCTCGCCGACCAGGCGATCTGTATCGGCCCCGCGAAGAGCGCCCAGAGCTACCTGAAGATCGATCAGATCATCAGTGCCGCCGAGGTGGGGAACGTCGAGGCGATCCATCCGGGCTACGGCTTTCTGGCCGAAAACGCCCACTTCAACGAAGTCTGCCGGAGCTGCAACATCGACTTTATCGGCCCCTCGCCGCAGGCGATGGAGGCGCTCGGCGACAAGAACACGGCCCGCGCGATGGCCCGCCGGGCGAATGTCCCCGTGGTGCCCGGCTCGGCCGGACTGATCGACAACGAGGAAGAAGCCTTGCGGACGGCGCACGAGATCGGCTTTCCGGTGCTGATCAAGGCGACGGCTGGCGGCGGCGGCAAGGGGATGCGCGTCGCCGGGAACGACCTGGCCCTGAAGGCCGCCTTGCAGCAGGCCCAGACCGAGGCCCAGGCCGCGTTCGGCAATGCGGGCGTCTATCTCGAGAAATACATCGACCGCCCGCGGCACGTCGAGGTGCAGATCATCGCCGACCAGCACGGCAACGTCTGCCACCTGTTCGAGCGCGAATGCAGTACGCAGCGGCGGCATCAAAAGCTGATCGAGGAATC
>JALORD010000071.1 GCA_025459145.1 Pirellulaceae bacterium
CTCGACATCCAGTTCCCGATCGGCCCGCGCGGCATACGCGGTGATCTCCCGCCGCCAGACGCCAACGGTCAGTTCTTCGACAATCAGCCGGGCCCGGCCCCGAACCTCGGCACTTGGGTGCGTTCGCGCTTCCTGCAGCGGGCCGAGAGCTTCTCGCCCGAATTGCAGAAGTTCGCGCGTCGCCTGTTCCCGCTCGGCGAAAGTTTCGGCATCGAGGGCGGCGATCAGCCGGGCGACTTCGGGCGTCGTAGGAGCAGTCTGGGCAGTTTGGCCCGGTGTCGGCTCTCCGAGCGCCTGCTTGAACAGCGCTGGCTCGCTCTCCTGGCTGGCGGCCCACTCCGCGATTAGTCCGCAACTCACCAAAACACTGGCGCCCCACAGGCCGCGGGACCAAGCACCCTTCGGCTGTCGTCGAGCGGGGAGCGGCATCGATCGCAATCTCCCTGGGTGGGGCGGACAAGTCGGCGCGATTATAACACACTCGGGCCGGCTGTCAGAAAAGCCGCGGTTCGCTCGTCCCATCGCTGCCAACACCGTCGCCGCCAACAACGTCGCGGAGAAACCTCCTGATGAACGACCCCGCACCGCTTGACGGCTCGTCGCTCGTCGTGGGCTTTGGCCTGGGCTTTCTGTGTGCGATTTCGCTGCTCGGGATGTTCGCGCCGTTCGGGTGGGTGTTTGCGACGTGGATGAAGTGCTTCCTGACGGGCGGAGGCGTCTCGCTTGTGCATATTATTGGCATGCTTCTGCGCCGCTCGCCGGTGTCGCTCATCGTCGATGCCCATCACGCGCTGATTCAGAGCGGCCGCGCGTCGAACGTTGCCCTCGTCGAACGGACGTACATCGCCAACCGCCACCGGATCCAGACGCTCGGCGACCTCATCGAGCTGTCGACGAAGGCGCTCGATGCGAAGGAAGCGGCGAAGTAGCACGCTGGCACGAACGATTCGAGCAGCGCCGACTCATCAACTGTCTTGCAGATCCGGCAACGACGCACTTTCTTCGCCCAACCGCGCTACGTCCGCCTCCGCATCCGCGAACTGCAAGGGTGAGAGGAATTCCCCTTGCCGCCACTGTTCCACCGCCTCCCGTTTGCAATCCAGACACGATCGCCACGCGATCCGCGCCGCCGGCAAATTGCTTTGTCTCTCGCAGAGTTTCGCTTGGAGGTGCCACCAGTCGCCGAGTCTCCACTGAATGCCCGGGAGGCGGTGACCGCTGGCGACCAGGTCAAACATTTGGCTGGCCGAAGCAAGTGCCTCGTCGGCTGCCGGCAGATTGCCCATTCGGAGCAGTACTTTCGCTCGTATCGTCTCGAGCTCGGCCCGCGGCAAAGCGTGGAGGGGCATCTCTTGCAGCACTTCCAACCCGGACGCGATCGCTGCCAGCGCCTCGTCATAGTGCTGGAGTTCAACCGCCAGCGAGGCGAACTCCCTGATCGCCATTTCTTCGAGCGTCGGGAGGTCCGCCGCCCGGGCGGTGGCGACCGCCTGACGGGCCGAGTCGAATGCGGCGGGCAGATTGCCGCGACGCCGGTCGAGCGCCGCCAGTCGCAGGTGAAACCGAACCTGGAGCGGCAGGTCGCCCGCGACGATCAACTCCGCTAGCGATCGGTCGTAAATCTCTCTAGCAATCTCCCATTTGCCGCTGAATTCCGCCTCATCGGCTGCATCGATGGCCAGATAGCTTCGCGCGATCGGTGAACTGGGCGTTTGTGCATGGGACAAGGATGCGGCTGCCGCAAACACCTCTTGCACAGCTGCGGCCATGTCATCGGGATTGTTCTCGGAAAACGCCGATTGGACTTTCTCCAAGGAACGAACGAAATCGCGATCGGCGTCGTGCTCCGAGGTAGGTGGCGTCACGGCGATTCTCTCGCGGGGTGTACTGGATTAGTGGTACGTTGCGTGTTCTCGGTTTCAGCCTCCCCTCGGGTATCTCCGCGGCCAATTCTGTCTTTCATGTCCGCGCGAAACCAAACCCATTGGCCGAGCGGAATCGCTATTACCAACGTGAGCCACAGCAGGTCATGAATCGTGAACTTCATGGTTGGCCCCCGAGTTGATTCCCATTCGCAATTCTAAATAGGCGGTGGCGGCGGCGAAAAACCGAACGGTGTAAACCTGGAGCCCGGATCGAAGATGCTCCAGGGCATCACGAAGGGTTGGCCGATCGTGCTGTCGAGCCTCAAGTCGATCCTCGAAACGGGCGAGCCGCTGCCGGGGACCGACCGCTGCTGGAAGGGTTGAGCGGGGAGTTCGATCACGCCGCGCCTTTAGGTGTTCCGCCGCCTCACGCGCGCGATTTGCGTGCGGGCGGCCGACTGGACGTTCTCGGGCAAGTTCGGCAGTTCGAGGACGGCGTTCAAATCGATAATGGCCTGCTCGTCGTTGTTGAGCGACGAGTGAGCCAGGGCCCGATTGAACAGAGCCCGGGCGCGAGTCGTGTCGTTCGTCCCGCTGCTGGCGAGCAGCTTGTCGTAGATTTCGAGCGCCTGCTCCGGCTGTTTCGCCTTGGCCAGCTCCAGGGCTCGAGCGAGTTGCTGCTCGTCGCGCCCCGACCGGGAAAAGAGCCCCGTAATTTGCGACAGAAGACTCATGACAATCCGCTTTTGCGCTCCCCAAGACGTTTGTGCGGTGGAGGAGATTGTCGGAGGGAAATTGTCGAGGTTCAAGCTGGATTTGTGAAAAAGTTGGCGGCGGCATCCGCCCACCGCGCAAGGTTTAGGCCGGCTGCAATACGCTCGAGAGCGTCTTGCGGCCGGCCTTTCTCGTTATTGTCCGCAGAAGTTTACCTGGAGCGAATCCGCGTTTGAGATCGCCAAGGTCAGAGCTTCCACCGAAGCGAGAAGCCGCAGCGTGCGGCCTCTCCGTCCCGCCAGCGTGGCGAGACGCCAAGACTACTTCTTCTTGGTCTTCTTCGCGGCAGGCTTCTTGGTCGAGGCCTTCTTCGCGGTCTTCTTGGCGGTCTTCTTTGCGGCTGCCATGTTCTGGCTCCTCCGTGTGTAGTGTCCTATTTAGTCCGTCCTCGCACCGTTCGGGACACCGTGGCGAACGAGTGCGTTGTGTCGAATGCTCGACGAGTGAGTTGTGAATACTAAGCGGCGCTTCGTGCTGCTCTCGGCTTCACCAACTCACCTCAATAGTCGTATTCAACCAACTTGCCCAATGTTTCGTCAAGGCGAACTGGTAAACTTGAATCGATTTTGCGGACCGCGCGATGCACCATGCAAGGCATCAAGTTGCGCAGCGCACTGGCGAGTGCAATCGCGCTGGTGATGAAACGAGTCGTGAAATCTCGTGCGCTTTCGAGCGCAGCGCACGAACCACGTTGGACAACAACGAGCGAGAATTCACTCATGCACGAGCGACGAAGATTTTTGAAAATCGTAGCGGCGGCGACAGCCGCAAGCGCTGTGGCGCGGAGTGGAACCGCGGCCGACGCGCCGCGCAAGCGCGGTTTGGGCTTCAGTCTCTATGGCATGCGGAGCCTCAAGGTTGTCGATGCGATCGAAACTTGCGCGCGAATCGGCTACGACTGCTACGAGCTGCCGGTGATGCGCGAGTGGCCCGCCGATAGCGCGGAGCTTGCGCGCGACGCGCAACAAAATATTCGCGCGGCCAGCGCCGAGCATGGCCTCCGCCTCTCCGCGCTGATGGAGAACTTGCCCTGCCTCGGCGACGAGGCGCAAACCCGTGCGAACCTCGAACGGCTCAAGCTCGCCTGTGCGCTGGCCCATCGACTGGCGCCCGACAAACCGCCCCCGGGAACTCCCGCCGTGCCGCTCATCGAAACCATCCTGGGCGGAAAGCCGGGAGAGTTCGACGCCGTGCGGGCGAAGCTTATCGACCGGCTGGGCGAGTGGACGGAAGTCCTTGCGGCGCATAAGGTTCCAGTCGCGATCAAGGCGCACGATTCGAATGCCGTGCAGCGGCCCGAGCAGCTGCTCACACTGCTCGACGCGGTCGATAGCCCGTGGCTCCACGCGGCCTACGACTACAGCCACTTCGAGCTGCAGGATTTGCCGCTGGCCGCGACGATGGAGACGCTCTTGCCCCGGTCGACGTTCATCCACGTGAAGGACACGCAGCATGCCCAGGGGAAGAGGGCATTTCTGTTGCCTGGCGAGGGGACCACCGACTACGACGACTACTTCCGGCTGCTGGCAGCTAGTAAATATGACGGCGATGTGGTGGTGGAGGTCAGCGGGCAGGTCTTCGGCCAGCCGGGATACGATCCGGTCTCCGCGGCGGAGAAATGTTATAGTAAGCTCGCGCCGGCGATGGAGCGGGCAGGGATCGAGCGTCATTAGGCGCGTTGGCGTCCGCCGCTCTGCCATGCAACTTAGTGTTCGGCGGCTTTGTGTTCGGCAGCTTGCTTGCCGTCGATGACGTTTGGCACCCTCTTGCGATCAACCGGCCACTTATGTCCAAGATCTTCATGCCTTTGGGCGACGCGACCGAAGCGCTCGACACGTTCTATCCCTACTTCCGCCTGCAGGAGGAAGGTTACGAACCAGTGGTGGCCGGCCCCGAGGCGCGGCTGTATCACACGGTGCTGCACGAGATTCCGCCGGATAGCAGCGTGCCGTGGGACATCACGCAGGAGCGGCCCGGGTACTTCATTAAGGCGTCGCTGACGTTTCGCGAGGCTCGCGGCAGCGACTTCGCCGGCGCGTTCATCAGCGGCGGCCGGGCACCGGAATACATCCGCTACAACCAGGATCTGTTGCGCGTGATGCGCGAGATTCATGAGGCGGGTAAACCGATCGCGTGCGTTTGCCACGGGATCGAGATCCTCACCGCCGCGGGAATCATCCAGGGGCGGACGGTCACCACCGTCGCCAAGTGTCAGCTCGACGCCGAGCAAGGGGGCGCGAAGTACGTCGATAAGCCCGTGGTGATCGATGGCCACTTCGTGACCAGCCGGGTCTGGATGGACAACCCGGTGCTGATGCGCGAGTTTCTGAAAATGCTGCGGGCGCGGTGAGGCAGGTGCATCGGACGACGATAGCGCCGGAATGGAAACGGTCTAGCGTCCCATGACGAAGATGAAAAAGCCGATCACCACGATCGCGGCAATCACGATTCCAATCACTTGCCAGGCCTGGGCGTATGAATAGCAGCTGTTGCACCGGAGCTCGTAACCGCCTCCGCGGCCGTGCGACACGTAGATACTGTTCACGTGCATCGCGCAGCTCAACTGGCCGCACGACTGGCAACGCGTCGTGGCTGTCTTGCGGCAGGCATAGCACGAGGGGCCCGAATTGTCGTCGACGAAGATGATGGGCTTGTTGGGATGGCCGCACTGCGGGCAGGCCTCGGCCTCGGTCGAAATCTGCCGGCCACATGCGGGGCAGGGGATAAGCGGCATCGCGTTCACCTCGCTCAATCGGGACTCTGCCGAGGTATTCGTAGCTGGGCAGGTATCCTTGCCCCGCGCAGTGGCGAAAACTCGTTCCGGGCTACCTGCCGCGGGGCGACTTGAGCACGCAGTCGGCTAACCACTCGTTCAGCCGGTCAGGCCAGCGGGCGACCGCCCCGGCGGCCGAATCGCGCACGCCAAAGCCGTGGCCGGCCGCCGAATAGATGTGCAGTTCGGCTGGGACGCCCGCTTCTTTGAATTTGAGATACACCTCGGCCATGCCGAAGGCGATATCGGGCCGATCGCCATAGCCGCAGACGATGAACGCCTGCGGCATGTCTTTGGCCACCACAATGCGGCCCGACTTGCCGGGATAGATCAGGCACTGAAAGTCGGGGCGAGCCCTCTGTCGCTCGATTTCATCGCTCGCAGTGGAGTCTCCCTCCCCGGTTTGCATGGCCGCCATGAACGCCAGTTCGCCCCCCGCCGAAAAGCCGAGCGCGCCGACTTGGGCCGGATCGATACTCCACTCCTTCGCCCGGCTCCGGACCAGTCGAATCGCCCGCTGCATGTCCCCGACGGCGTGCTCTTCGAGCGTATAGGTCGAGTCCTCCTCGCGCGACAGGCGATACTTGAGCACGAACGCCGCCGTGCCATGGTCGGCGAGCCAGCGAGCCAGATTGTGTCCCTCATGATCGACGCACAGTTTGCTGTGACCGCCGCCGGGGGCGATGACGATCGCCACGCCATTGGCCTTGCCCGCCGGCGGCAGGTACGGCGTGAGCGACGGTTTGTGGACCTGCGTAACGTTGCGTTCGCCCGAGCGGGTCACCTCCACCGCTTCCTCGGCAGTTTTGCCTTCCGAGCCCGGCGCCCCCTGCGGCCAGAGCAGGATGGATGCTGGTTCGGCAGCCGACAGTTGTGGCGCGGTGATGAAGAACAGCGCGACCAGCGGAAAGGCGAGCGGCGTGCGGAGCATGGAGCACCTTGTTACGGGAGAGGATGAGCGCGGCGGGGAGCCGTTGGACTGCAACCCCGGACGATGCCCAGAAGTGTAGTCTGTCTCGGCGCGCAGCGTCTATCCGCAGCAATGGCGCGACGCGGCGTTCGGCACGATGCAGTGGGGCGACGATGCGGCGCTCGTCTACGCCGACTTCCGGAGCGGTGCGGCCACGGGGAAAGCGGGCGGGGTCGCGCGGCGGCCTTGCTGACGGAGGCGGTCCGCCCAAGTTTCGGCCGCAGCTGTGCAGGCGAGCATTTCGCTTTCGACGAGCTGGGCGTAGCGCTCGAGGTCACCGCGGTCCAGACGCGCCGGAATCTTGATCGGCGCGGGGATCACGCCGACGATCGTCGAAAACGGGAGCGGAACGGCGAACCGGTCCCAGCTTTTCGCCCGCCAGGCCCGGGTAAAGCCGATTCCCATCGGCACGATCGGGTCGCCCGTTTGCGAAGCGACAACGATCAGGCCCGGTTTGAGTTCGCGCCGCGGACCCCGGGGACCGTCGGGCGTGATCGCCAGATGCAGTCCCTCGCCCGCGCCGCGGATCATGTCCATCAGGGCCTGCGCTCCGCCGCGGGCCGTCGAGCCCCGCACGACGCCGAGCCCCATGAATCCGCAGACCTGAGCGATCAGTTCGCCGTCGGCATGCTGGCTGATCAGCGCGCGGGCGGGCGGGCGGGCGGCCAGCGGAGCGAGGATCGTTTCGTGCCAGAACGCATAGATATAGCGCGACCGCCGCGGATCTGCCGGATGCAACTGGCCGTCGGCCGACACGATGCGAATCCGGACTGTGGCGAGCCACACGCGCAGGATCACAGCCGCGACAAGGGCGACAAGGCGAATCAAAAGCGGATGGCGGAGCTTCATGCGGAGTGGGACGGGAGCAGCGGATGGGAAAACAGGGGACCGGGCACTTCGCCGAGAGCGGCATCGTGACGCTTTGCGGGTTAGCGGGCAAGGCGAGTTTTGCCGGCAACTGTGCGGGCGCAGGAAGGCGTGCTAGCTGGAAACGCCCGGCAGTCGCACGAGCAAATCGACAAGCCCGCTGAGGTCCGGTTTGCCTGTGCCCGGGGAGCCACCCTCCGTCGCCAGGTAAAGCGCTTGCCAGCCGGCGGCGCGGGCTCCCAAGACATCGTTCGTCCAGTCGTCGCCGACCATGAGAATTTCCGCAGGACTTGCGCCCAGCAGGGCGGCGGCACTCGCAAAGAACCGCTCGTCCGGCTTGGGAAATCCGATCTCCGACGAGACGAACGTCCGCTCACAGGCCCGCAAGGCGGGATGCCCGGCCACCACCGCGTGCAGCCGGCGGTCGAAGTTCGACCCGATTGCCAGGCGATAGCCGCGGCGGGACAGTTCGTCGAGCACACCGGCCGCTCCCTCGGCCAGCCGCCAGTGCTCCGCCTGCGCAAAGTGTTGCCAGAGATCGCGAAAGATGATGGGGACGGCCTCGGGAATGTCGTCGAACACGGTCGCAACGACCTGCTGCCAACGCTCGCGTTCGCGGGCTTCGCTCGTGGGGTTCCGGACGAGGCTTGCTGGCAGCGAGGGCGATTCCGTCGGCGAGGTTGCTTCCGAGGCGGCATACGCAGCGTACAAGCGGCTGCGAACCTCCTCGCGTGAGCGGAGCGAACCGTGCTGCCAGCCGACGAGGTGATAGACGTCGGCCACCCGCGGCTGGGCGAAAAGCAGCGTCCCGACCGCATCGAACACCACGGCCCGCACGGCGGTCAGTTTTCGATCACGCGACATCGGTTCCCGGCGAAGTCGGAGGTCAGGATCGGTTAACCCCGGCCTCCAGGCCGGCGGCTTACTTAAGCCGCGTGGACGCGGCAGTTAACCGGGTTACTCAAGCCGCGTGGGCGCGGCAGTTAACCGGACTCCAGGCCGGTAAACCGAACGCACGCGCTCCGCGGCTACCCCAGGAACCGACCGATGTCCATCGCGGTGGCAAAGACCATCAGCGACAGGAGGCAGAGGACGCCGGCGACCGTCAGCCGGACCTGCAACTGCTCGTCGACCGGCTTGCCGCGGATCCACTCGGCGGTGAGGAACAGCATGTGCCCGCCGTCGAGCGCCGGGATCGGCAGGAAGTTGAGCACCGCCAGGTTGGCCGACAGGAGCGTCAGGAAGATGAGCATCTTGGGAATCCCCTCAGAGGCAAATGTTGATGCGGCGACAAAAATGCCCGCGGGACCCGAGATATTTGTCGGCGACAGGTTGCCCGAAAACAGGCTCGTCAGGACGCCGAGAACCTCCTTCAGACGCTCGCGCGTCTCGCGAAAGCCGAGGGAAAACGCGCTCGACCAGTTCTCGGCGGTGCGGATGTCGGTGAGGCCATAGAGATTGATGCCGCGCGCTTCGTCGAAGAATGTCTCCGAAAGGTGCGATTTGAGGACTGCGGTCTTGGTCTCCTTGCCGCGGACGAACGTCAGCTTCACCGTCGTTTCGGGATGCGCCGCCTGCAGGCGGGTGGCGATCGCCGTCCACGTTTTAACTTGGGCGTCGATCTCCATCGGCTCGAACGGTTGGGCCTTGGGATGGAAGACGGCCGCTTCCGCCTCGCGCGTTTCGTCGCTCGATGGGACAAACTCGGCCTGCGTGATGACATCCCCCGGCGCGAGTCCCGAATCGACCGCCGGTCCGGCAAGCTCGGCGACCACCGGCAGAATATCGAACGCGACGCCAATCGATTCGATCGCGGCGGGGCCGCCGGCCAGATACGCGTTGTGGAACTGCTGCGCCATGACGCGGGAAACGTCGAGCGTCACTTCGGTCGGCTTGCCGTTCTTGCCTTGCCGCGTCACGGTGATCGACAGGGGATCCGCCGGAACCGACCGCGGCGCAAGGCGCTGTCCCAGGGAGAGCGGATCTCCCGCCGGCTCGCCGTTGACCTTGACGATGACATCGCCCACCTGGAAGCCCGCGTCGGCGGCGGGCGAGCCAGCGCGCACCGCGACGATCGGCCCCATCTTCATCGTCACGCCCAGTTCGCGCATGGGCAGCGGCTGAACAACGACGTCCAACCGTTTAGTAACTGGCGGCGTCTTCTCCGACGCAGCCTTGTCATCCGCCGGTTTCTCGGTCCGCTCGACGGTCAGCGTGATTTCCCCCGTGGGGCGCGAGGCGAGAATTTCGGCCAGCTGCGAATCGGCTTCGACCGGCTGCCCATCGACCGCCACGATCAAATCGCCGTCTTCGAGCGGAACGCTCGTCGCGGGCTGCCGCCAGGTGAGCTTCGACTTCGATGACACCTCGATCTTTCGCGTCATCTGCTGACCGACGCCGAGTGTCGGCTGGTTGACGAGCGGCTTGAGCCGGTCGCTCGGGCGCAAGTCGAACCACACCGGCTGGCCACCGGGCGTCCGCACCTGCACGGGCAGGTCGCGGTTGAAGCCGGTGACGACGACCGCATACCGCAGGTCGTCGAACCGCAGATGTTCGTACGGCTCGCCGCTCCGGCCAAGCTGGATGATCTGGCTGCCAGGCTCAATGCCCGCGGCCCAGGCCGGTCCGCCGGGGCTGGTCGTGCCAATGACCGCCGGAACCTCCGGGACTCCGAGCCGATACGCGATCGCCGCCAGGATAACCGCGAAGATCAGGTTCATGATCACGCCGGCCGAGATGATTGCCATCCGTGCCGGAACCGACTTGGCCGGAAAACTGCGCGGATCGAGGACATACTCCTTTTCCACGGTCTGCCCCGGCGTTAATCCCTCGGCAGCGGTCCCGTCCTTCAGAACTCTGGTGCGTTCCGCTTCCACCGCTGCGTTGCGCGGATCGTCGTCCTGACCGAGCATCTTTACATAGCCGCCGAGCGGCAGAATGCCGACGCCGTACTCGGTTTCGCCCCATTGGAAGTGAACGAGCTTGCTCGGAATCTGCCAGCCGAGGATCTTGGGCATCGGGATATCGAACCCGATGTAGAACTTGTCGCACTTCACGCCGCACGCCTTGGCGACCAGGAAGTGCCCCAGTTCGTGGACGAAAATCACAAAGCCCAGCCCCAGGCCAATGCTGAGGATGAGCTGAGCTTTGGCCTGCAGCCACTGGAGCGTGGTTGGCTCTCCGGACGCTGTCGCCGCGAGCAGCGACACTTGGTGGAACCAACCCACAAGCTGCGGAACAAACGCCGAAACGGCTGAACTCAAATCGGCGGCTGCCGACGTTATGCACAAATCCACCGCGAAATCTCCTGCCGCGCCCAGGCGTCGAGCTCGAGCAATTCGTCGAGCGTGGGCTGCGGACTAAAAGGATGAGCTTCGAGCACAGACCGACAGGCTGGCACGATCTCGACAAACGATAATTCCTCGGCCAGAAACCCGGCCACGGCCGCTTCGTTGGCCGCGTTGAGAACGGCTCCGGCGGTACCCCCGGCAGCGGCCACTTCCTTCCCCAGCGCCAGCGCCGGAAAACGATCTTCGTCGGGCGGCTCGAAGTCGAGCCGCAGACGCGACGCCAGATCCAGCTTCTTCGCTGGTGAATCGCACCGCTCGGGCCACGTCAGCGCGTATTGAATCGGCAGCTTCATATCGGGCGGGCTGAGCTGCGCCACGACCGAACCATCGACAAACTCGACCAGCGAATGCACGATCGACTGTGGATGCACCACCACGTCGATCTGCTCGGGAGACAAGTCGAAGAGCCACCGCGCTTCGATGATCTCCAGAGCCTTGTTCATCATGGTCGCCGAGTCGATTGTGATCTTTTGTCCCATCTGCCAGGTCGGATGAGCGAGTGCGTCGGCCACCGTGGCCCGCTCCATTTCGCTACGCGTCCAACTGCGGAATGGTCCACCGCTGGCCGTGAGAATTATTCTACAGAGGTCCGGGCGAGCCGATGTGCAGGCCGATAGCGGCGGAGACGATCGCGCCCCGCCTACCGCCGGGCCGCCCCGCGCTTCGAGCAACTGAAAGACTGCAGAGTGTTCGCTGTCGACGGGGAGAATCTTGGCTCCCGTTTCGGCGGCGAGCCGCATAACCTGCGGGCCGGCCATTACCAGGGTTTCTTTGTTAGCCAGGGCAATGGTCTTGCCGGCTTTCACGGCGGCCCAGGTTCCAACGAGGCCGGCGCTCCCCACGACCGCGGCCACCACCACATCGACCGCCGGATCGGCCGCGACCCGCTCGACTGCCCGCTCGCCCACCAGCAGCTCCGTACCGGCCGGCAAAGCCGACCAGTCGCAATTTCGAGCACTTTCCGCATCAGCCACGATCACAAACCGCGGGGCGAACTCGGCCGCCTGTCGGCAAAGTTCGTCCACCGATCGATTGGCCGCCAGCGCGACCACTTCCAGCTTGCCGCCAGAGTGCCGCACCACGTCCAGCGTGCTTCGCCCAATGCTCCCGGTTGAGCCGAGGATCGCAATTTTGCGGGGCTGGCTGGACATGGGGAAAGGTAATCTGCGGGAATTCTAAGCCGGCTCGGCCGGCGGATTGCTTGTCAACCAGCCGGCCACCGACAAGAATGCCATTAGATTGGCGGTGGGAGACTTCTGTCAGACCTTGCGAGCTCGGACGAGGATGCTGGAAACCCCGACGCGCCCCCCCCGACCTAATCTAAGGTATAAATGTCCTAACACCGCTTACGGCATGGACTTCCGTCGCTTGGCATTGTATGAGCGATGGGCCCAGCCGGCAATCGATCCTGCCCGCTTTGTGCGGCGCATGGAGCGCCGCAACCTGAAAATCTACGCCGCTCGCGGGTAGCTCTCTGGCTGGCTCCGAAGAATTTCGGGACAGGCCAGCGGTTGGCTGCGGGCGAAGACCTTCGGAAAGCTAGTTCATGTCGCAAGATAACCATCCCAACCGTTCGAACTCCGACCGCAACGGCACAACCGGCTCGAACCTGCTCCTTTGGGCGGGGCTGATCGTGGCAGCGGCTCTCCTCGTCGCATTTGTCGCCACCCCCTATTTTTCGCGAGAAATTCCTTATCCGCAGCTGCTCTCGCTCATTGAAGTCAGCGGGCGGACGGAGCCGGGCGGCGAACTGCGTGAAGGTCAAACCGGGTATATCGACGTGTCGGAGGGGACCTCGGCGAACCAGAGGCTTCGCTATTCGAATTTGCAGCAGGTCATCGTCAAGGATCGGGCGGTCGTCGGCGTGGTGAATGTCGTCAAGCTCAAGACGGCGGGTGATGGCAAGACGCTGATTCCCGACAACGCCACTTTCCGCGAAGGGGTCAACTTCCGGGCTTACATCCCGGACAGCGGCGACGCGAAGGCGAAGCTCGGCCAACTCCTCGGCGATCAGAATATTGACTATCGGTTTGATGGCGGCCCAAGCCCTTGGGATCAACAAGCGCCGTGGATCCTGCTCTTTGTGCTCGGACTGTTTCTCGTTTATTTCATGATGCGGCGGCTCTTGGGTGCGGGTTCGCCGATGTCGTTCGGCCGCAGCCGGGGAAAGCTCTACGCTCAGGAGGACTTGGGCGTCACCTTCAACGACGTCGCGGGGATCGACGAAGCGGTTGAAGAAGTGCGCGAAGTGGTCGATTTCCTCCGCTCGCCGGAGAAGTATCAGCGGTTGGGGGGCCGGATTCCCAAGGGGGTGCTCCTCGTCGGTCCTCCCGGCACGGGCAAGACGCTGCTCGCCAAGGCGATTGCCGGCGAGGCCGGGGTGCCGTTCTTCAGCCTCTCGGGAAGCGACTTTGTCGAGATGTTCGTTGGCGTCGGGGCGGCCCGCGTCCGCGATATGTTCCAGCAGGCGGAAGCGAAAGCTCCCTGCATCATCTTCATCGACGAACTCGACGCGCTGGGCAAAAGCCGCGGCAACAGCATCGTCGGCGGGCATGACGAACGCGAGCAGACGCTTAACGCGCTGCTCGTCGAGATGGACGGCTTTGGCAGCAACAGCGGCGTGATTGTGATGGCCGCCACCAACCGGCCCGAAACGCTCGACTCGGCCCTCCTGCGGCCCGGGCGGTTCGATCGCCATGTGCTGGTCGATCGGCCCGATATCAAGGGGCGCGAGGATATCCTCAAGGTGCATGTGAAGAGCGTGAAGCTAGATCCGACCGTTGATCTGAAGGAAGTGGCGGCGATCACGCCCGGCTTTGTCGGGGCAGATCTTGCCAACCTCGTGAACGAAGCGGCCCTGCTCGCGGCGCGCAGCGAGCGGCAGGCCGTCGGCATGAAGGAATTCAACGAAGGGGTGGAGCGCGTCACCGCCGGGCTCGAAAAGAAGCAGCGGATCATGAACGAGGACGAGAAGCTCCGCGTCGCCTATCACGAGAGCGGCCACGCCCTGGTGGCGTACAGCCTGCCAAACACCGATCCGGTTCATAAGGTTTCGATCATTCCCCGTGGTCTTGCGGCTCTCGGCTACACGATGCAGCGCCCCGAGGGTGATCGCTTCCTGCTGACCAAGGGAGAGCTCGAAAGCCGAATTCAGGTTTTGCTCGCCGGCACGATCGCCGAGGAGATTATCCTGCACGACATTTCGACCGGGGCTCAGAACGACCTCGAGCGAGCGACGTCGATCGCCCGCAGCATGGTGATGGAATACGGCATGAGCCGGCTGGGACGCGTGAATTTCCGCGAGTCGAACCGCTCGGCATTCCTGGCGATCGCCGGCGGCGAAGAGGGTATGCGGACCTGCAGCGAAGTGACGCTCCGCGAGATCGACGAAGAGGTTCGCCGGATTCTCGACGAAGCGATCGAAAAGGTCCGGCACATTCTCGACGTCCGCCGCGGGGCCCTCGAGGCCCTGACGAAGAAGCTGATCGAAGTCGAATCGATCGATTCGTTGGAGCTGAAGCGGATCATCGAGGAGACGTCGCCAGGCCCGCTCGTCGTTCCGGGGACCGAAGCGGCCCTCCGTCTGGCTGCCGCCGACCCCACGGATTCGTCGGTGACCGGCAAAGAGAAGAGTGGCTAATCGACGCGGGGGAGAAGGGTGAGCGCGAGTTCTAGTGCTTGAGCACCAGGTCGGTGAACGTATCCTCGAGCGTGACGTCGGGAAGTAAACTTTAAGGCCCCCGATCGGGCGATCGAGGGGCCTTTTTTCGTGGGTCGGCCGGCTTTCGCGGGGTCAGCGGCAACGGCCTTGGGGGCGGCGTGAATGGCGGCGGTGCTTTCGGGGGGTGAACGAGGCCGCGGCAGTGCGCGGTGGAACCTGTTGCGGGGCTTAAGGTTCCGGCGACGGCTGGAAGGGCTTGCGGTGGCGGAAAATTGTTTGGGTTTTTGAGATTTTATATAAGTCGTTGTGCGAACTGTGTTTGTGGCCAAAATGGCTCCGGCGGCAGGGGGAGGTTGTGGTATACTCGCAACCCGGCCAAACACTCGGTGAGGAGTAGGTGCGCTTTTCGAGTGGCATCTTGGGCGACTGGTCGCCAAGCGACGGCTGGTGTGTCACCTTGCCGCGAGTGTTAGCGGGCGCGGGCCTGCCCTGATTGGTTCGTGTCGTGATCAATTGACGAGCGGATCGATTCAGCCGCCGCGATCTTTGGCAAAACGATCGGTAACGGTGTGCCCGTTGGAACGTTGCGGCACCCGCCTTGGGCGTCTTCATGGGCGATCGATGTAGCGCCGCCCCGCGGCTCACGATAACCCCGGCTCCCGCCGGGGGCTTCTAGGTGTCGCCGCTCCGCGGCTGGGGCAGGCAAATTCCCGCGGGCCGCCTTCCTCGGAGCGTATTGAGGTGAACGTTTTGTTAAATGACCACCGGCGATCAGCGGAGTGCAGTTGCGGTAAGTCGCTACAAAATAACGACTTGCAGCGACGCAGATCGCGGCTGGTCGTTGCGAGGTCGCTCAGGCGCTCACCTCAACGCTGGGATCAGCGCGGGTGTGGGTGTTCAGCACTCGCCGCTGAGGTGAACGTTGCGT
>JALORD010000440.1 GCA_025459145.1 Pirellulaceae bacterium
CTTGACGCGGCGGAACTCGCCCGCAGGCACCAGCTCTGGAATCAACCGTCGCGAAAGAGTCCCTCCGCCAATGAGGTTGCGACGAATCGCGAACAATCGAGCGAATCCCCCCATGCCGGCATTGCATTTGCGGACCTCCTCGCCGAGCGGCTGATGGAAGCTGCCTTGTTCTCCATGTGATTGCCGTGCGACCACGCAATCACCACTCTATCGGATCAGGAGTTGGTTATGAGAATGTCCATTCTGGGAATGGCAGTGCCATTTGTTGTGATGGCCGGACTAGTGAGCGCGCAAGAGCGTCGAGCATCGGAGGATGCCACACGCGCCCCCGCGGCCGCCGAATCGCGTCCTGCCGCGGGCACAGCGCAGTCCTCGCAGTCGGATCAGGAGATTGCAGCCGTGAAGCTGGCCATGTGCCGTAATGAAGTCGAGCTCGCGAAGCTCGCTTCGCAGAAAGCCCAATCGGACGAAGTCAAGCAATTTGCCGCCAAGATGGTGAAGGAGCACACCGCGGCGTGCGCCAAACTCGAGAAATGGGCGGGCGCTGCCGGCAATTCTGCAGTGGGACGTAACCCACGGGCGACAGCTGGAGAATTTGGGAGTGCGGCCACTCGACCGGCAACTCCCGATGCTGCGGACCGGGCCGCCCAGCCGGCGGTTCGTCCGGGCGCTGCAGCTCCAGCCGCAACTGCTCCCGGTACTCCGGCAGGCGTGCGGCCTGGGGCCGATCTGACACGCCAGCGTGGTTCTGCCCAAGGCGTAGACTGGGTTTCGATCCACCAGGAAATTGCCCAGCAGTGCCTGGCGAGCGCCAAGCAAGAGCTCGAAAAGAAGGAAGGCGCCGAGTTTGACAAGTGCTACATCGGGATGGCGATCGCATCGCACCAGCATGCAGTTGATGCCGATCACGTCTTCATGAACCACAGTTCGCAAGCGTTCCAAGGGGAAGTTGAAGAGTGCCTGAAGACAGCCACTTCGCACCTCAACGAAGCGAAGGACATCATGAAGAACCTGGCTGGCAAGAATGATCAAGAGTCGAACTAACGTCTGACCATTAAACCATGCACGTGGGGCGGATAAGCCGCCCCACGTTGCTCGGGCTCGCCGGCGGAACTGCATCGAGCGGTCTTTTCTCGAATCAACATGGCATCGACACGCTTCCGCAGACCTTCGCCGGCTGATCCGAGCGGCTCGCGTGCTAGCGCGACGTCTCCCTCCTCGCGACCGATCTGGCTCCCCCCTCTCGTCTTTCTGGCGGGACTGGCGCTGTTGGCGGTGATCTGGCTCACGCGCGAAGTGTTGTTGATACTGTTTGGCGGCGTGCTGTTTGGCGTCTTTCTGTGCGGCCTGACGAACCTGGTCTCCCGCCACACGGGCCTGGGCCGGCGCCTCGCGCTTACGCTCGTGGTGCTCGTTCTGGTCGCCATCACGGCCGGCGGAATCTGGTTCCTGGGAGCGGAGTTGATCGCGCAACTCGATGAGCTCCGAGTCGGGCTGCAGAAATCGTGGATCCAGATCTTGGAACTATGGCGGAGTTGGCCGTTGTCTCAGTGGTTTGGGTCGGAAGGGGCAGCGCCGCCCTCGGCGGACCATTTACAGGCTCTCGTCGGTGCGCTGTCGTCGGGGATGGGAGTCATCGCGGCACCGATTGTGATTCTCGTCATCGGAATGTTTCTCGCGGTCGATCCCGGCATCTATCGCCGCGGTCTGCTCGAGCTGTTACCCCGCTCGCGCCATTCTCTGGCCCAAGGCGTTCTCGACCGTGCCGGCGCCACGTTGTGGGCCTGGGTCTGGAGCCGAATGTTCAGCATGGCGCTCGTGGGGCTCGCCTCGCTCCTCGGATTATGGCTGCTCGGCACTCCGCTGGCGTTAACACTCGCCTTGATTGCCTTCGTCACCAACTTCATCCCCTATGTGGGCCCTGTCCTCTCGGCGATTCCGGCCGTTTTAATCGCGATGACCGTGAATCCGACGATGGCCATCTATGTGCTGATCCTTTACGGAATCATTCAATTGATCGAGACCAACTTCATAACGCCGCTTGTTGAGCAACAAGCGGTCGACCTTCCGCCTGTCTTTACGCTGGGGGCTCAATTGATCGCTACCGTGTTGTTTGGAGCGCTTGGCATCGTGTTCGCAACTCCTTTGGCAGCGATAGTCGTCGAACTGGTCAAATCGCTGGTCCTCGAGGACGATCCGGATCTAGCTACGGATTGTCTGGGACCCGGGGCGTAGCCGTGAAGTGGCTCGCGTCGCCTCCGACTTGTGACCTCCGATCTCTGACTTCTCCTGGACTTCAGTTCGAGGAGCCTGACTCGTGCTGAGCGGTTCCGGGAATCGCATCGCAGGCGGCCGCGATACCCGCCCGGCCCCAGCAACTCCAAATCTCCATCTCCTGGGCCACGCGCCGCCGCGTCGCGGCAATCAATCCCCGGTCGCCGCCAGGAAGCATGTCCTGAGCGTGCCGATACAGTTGCATCAGCCGGTCGGTGCAGGCCGCCAAGGAATAGCCTTGGGCCGACTGCCGCGCGGCGGATGCCAGCCGCTCGCGCTGCTCCGGAATCGCGTTTAAGAGGGCCGCGACGCTCGCGGCGAATTCATAGGGATTGGCCCTTGCCACCAAGTGGCCATTGACTCCATCGCGGACAATCTCCCGGGCCCCCACCGCGTCCAGGGCCACGACCGGCACTCCCGCCGCCATCGCCTCAGCCAGCACCATTCCCTGCGTTTCGGACTGCGAGCAGAAGGCAAACACATCGAGCGACCGGTAGGCGTCGGCGAGTTCCTGGCCAGCCAGCGCCCCGGTAAACCGTACGCGGTCAGCAATCCCCAGGTCGACGACCAGGGTTTGCAATTGCGCGCGGATTGGACCATCACCAACGATCAGCACCTGACCATCCGGAACACGGTCGAGCGCCGTGGCTAACGCCGTTAACAGGAAATCGAGATTCTTCTCGGCAGCCAGCCGTCCCACATAGCCGACGACGAGTGCTTCCGGCCGCAGATTCGAGCGCCGGCGGCCCGCGGCCCGGTCGCCGCGGGCAAAAGCCGCGGTATCAATTCCCGTGGGAATCACTTTCACTGCTGTCGCCACACCGCGCTGGCGAAGAATCTTGGCCACGCTTTCACTGGGAGCAATCACGGTGTGGCATCGATTGGCAAACTCGGTGGCCAGCCGCGAGGCCAAATGTGCCACCGTCTCCGGGATCCCCGGCAGATAATGGGCATAGTATTCGTACATCGTGTGGTGCGTAAACAAGACGGGAAGATTCCTCGTCGCGCCGACCCGGAGCGCAGTGTTGCCGAGGAAAAAAGGATGATGGGCGTGAATCACGGTTGGCTCGAATTCGTCCAACTTGCTAGTGAGGAAGCCAATCAGGGGTAGGGCAACAGGGATTTCATTGGCTGTTAGCGGCGGAATCGACGGCATTCGAATCACGCCCGGCTCGTCACGCGGGGCGTCCTGCTGCTGCGGCGCGACGACCAAGACTTCATGGCCGCGGTCCAGGAGCATTTGGCGAACTGACACAATGGACCGTGTCACACCACTTAATGTGGGAACATAGCTATTGGTGAACATCGCGATACGCATGGAAAATCCCGCCACAATTGCCGAAACCTGAAGAGAGCTGTATCCGACGTCCCATCAGATGTGGCTGCAGTGACAGCAAAGTGAGCAATTGCCGCGCCCAGATTGCGTTCAATCCGCGGTGTTTCTCGAAAACTGGCGCAGCAGTTGCTCAAGTGTCGTGGTGGGTTTAGCGGCTCGAGGCGTCGTCCTCTCGACCAGGATCCATTGCCACTTTGCAGGAGAAAAGAGAATGACGAACGCATCCACTGTCAACGCATCCAACTCCAACATCGCGCTGCCGGTCCGCGCGGGGGTCTTCGCGCGCGTCGCCGATGTCGAGCAAGCTGTCGTGGCTCTTGAGTCGGCAGGATTCTCGAACCAGGAAGTCGTGGTCGTCTGCAGTCGAAAGGCGAGTCAGGAACACTTTGGGCAGTATGCGCGGCAGCAGCCCGCCGGACAAAACACGCCGGCCGCGGCCGCGGCGGGCAGTACCTTGGGCGCCGCTTTGGGAGGCGTATCGATGCTCGCCTTGGGGGCTGCGACCGGCGGATTGCCGCTGGCGGTTGCGGGAGGAGCAGGCCTGCTCACGGGCGGCGTGGTGGGCGGATTCCTCAGCGCGATGCTAATGCGCGGCGTCGAAAAGGAAGCGGCTGATTACTACGATCAAGCCGTGCAACAAGGGAAACTCCTGGTGGCCGTGGAACTCCAGGACCCTAGCGACGCGGGCCGTCTGGCGAAGGCCGAACGAATCCTTGCGGAATCGGGCGCAGAGCCCTTGCCGCTGCCCGAAGGTTAGTAACGCCTCCGAGGCGATTCTCATCAGGGCCCCGCTAGGGCATTACGTCAACCGATGCGGGTTGCGAATACATACCACGGAGAACGTGATCATGATTGTGAAGTCTTGGAAGCTGATTATCGGCGGTGAGGAAAAC
>JALORD010000072.1 GCA_025459145.1 Pirellulaceae bacterium
TCCGGCGGCTGACCGTCATATCTCGTCGAGCGGCTTTCCGGCGGCGATTTCGAGTCATGCGGCAGCTCGATTGTGTCCTGCCGTTTCGCGGAGGCGGACTTCAATGGGACGCAGCACGTTTAGATGCACGTCGCGCTGCGGGTATGCGATGACAATTCCCCGATCGGCCAAAAGTTCGTCGATTCGGAAACGCAGGTCGCTCTCGACTTCCACCCGACGCGATTGCCGCAGGTTGACCCAGAAGCGAAGTTCAAAGCTCAGTGAATCGGCGGCAAAATCGGCAAACAGTGCCTCGGGCGGAGGATCCTTAAGAACTTGCTCCTGCTCGCGGGCGGCCACGAGCAACAGCCTTTCGACTTCGCGCGTTGGCGACCCGTACGCCACTCCAACCTGCACGGTGCAACAAATCGAGTCGTCCGTGAGGGTCCAGTTGACGACGGTCGTTTCGAGCAGCTTGCTATTGGGAACGATGATTTCGTGATTGGCCCAGGTCACAATCTTGGTGCTCCGGGCGCCGATCAGCGACACCATGCCCGTGTGGCCATCGATCTGGATCACATCACCCACGCGAATTGGCCGTTCCGCCAACAGGATCAGGCCGCTGATAAAATTGTTCACAACATTTTGACTGCCGAAGCCTGCTCCGATCGCCAGCGCACCGCCCAGAAAGCTGAAGACGGTCATCGGCACATTTAAGACGTTCAGCGAGAACATCGTAAACGTGGCGAGCAAGACGTAGAACGTAATCGACTGGAGCGGCGAAACGGCGCTGCGGTTAAGTCCAAATCGCGTGAGCAGCTTGTTGGCCGTCCAACGGCTGATGATTCCGGCCGCGAGGTATCCGCAGATCAACGATGCCAGGCCCAAGATAAGCGTGCCGACGGTGAGCACTGCGGGCTTTCCTACCCCGCCATCGATGAGTGTCGTCGACCAGATATTCTTGATCGCTGACCAGAGGTGCTGCCACGATTCATCCAATTCCGAGCGGACGCTATCGAGACCGACAAACTTGGGCTCCGCTCCGCCCGAGTTCGATTCTGCAGCGAGTGGCGGCGCGGATCGAGCGGGATCATTAGTCGCGGCAGAAGGCGCGTCAGACGTCGGCGCGGCAAGCGGGGAATTCGGAAACGATCCATCGCCCGAAAACTGACTTGCCGATGGATACGATTCGGCGACGCCAATCCCACCTGGAAAAGCGGACTCCCGGGAATTCGAGGATCCCGTTTGACCAGCCGTCCCGGCCGCTGGTGGTGGCGAAAGGAGGTCCAGTGCCTGATACTGGGCGATGGCCGCGACGGGCCACAACCAGAATCCGCATGCTGTCGCAACAGCCACAATTGGAATCAGTTTCCCCAGCCCGCAACGTGCAGCCATACAGGCCTCCCAGCCATGGACATCCCAATCGCGCGATTCCGCGCGACTTTCCAAGCGAGGAGATAGCAGGCTTAGGGGAAATGGGTCAAGACAAGCTGCAAAAAATACTACTTTCACGCGACAAGGACTACCTCATCCAGCGAGTCAACCTATGGCCACCGGAGATTTTCGCGATCGACTGCTCACATGTCTGGGAGGAGACTGGCCCGCCGGAGGCGACTTGAAGCCGCAAGTAACCACGGTCGATGAGTTGGCAGGCGGGATACGCCGAGAGCACATTTCCTACGAGGCCGAGCCAGGCGACACGGTATCCGCATACTTGCTTGTCCCACCAGGAATCAGTCGACAGAATCCTGCGCCTGGAATCTGCGTCTGGCATCAGCACAATGGGGCCTGGCATCTCGGAGCAAGCGAGCCGGCCGGGCTTGCCGGAATGCCGATGCACCACACCGGGTTGGCCCTGGCTCGCGAGGGATACGTAGTTCTTTGTCCAGACGCTCTTGGATTCGGCCAGCGAGAGCAAGGGTACAAGCTCAAGGGGGGCGCGCTCGAAAGGTTTCTGTTTCTCAAGTACACAGTCAGCGGAAAGTGTCTCGCCTGGAAGCACATCCTCGATATGCGGCGGGCGGTTGACTTTCTTGCCAGCCGTCCCGAAGTGCGCTCCGATCGGCTAGGTTGCTACGGTCACTCGATGGGATCGACGCACACGTGGCTGGTCGGTCCCTGGGAACCGCGGCTGACGGCCCTGGTCGGCAATTGCTGCCTCCCCACCTACGCAGCCATTCACGAGGAGCAGATATTGCACTGCTTTCCCAACTTTATCCCCGGACTTTTTGCCCACGGCGACACGCCGGACATTGCCGCGCTGATCGCTCCGCGCCCGCTGCACCTCAATCTCGGTGAAACCGACGGCGGAAGTCCGATCGCTTTCGCCCGCCGGGGACTGGCAACGATCCGGCGGGCCTATGAGTCGATGCATGCGGAGGACAAGTTCACGAGCTTTGTTGAACCCGACACGGGACACGAGCTCTCACCTGCCATGTGGGAGCATGTGCGCCGGCATTTTGAGAAGTACTTGAAGGCCTGAACCGCGGAATAACGCTTCGGCAGCCGTTCACCCAGTCGCGCCCCCGCGCTTTCCATCGGTCACGTCCTCCTCAGACGTACCTACAAACGGTAGATTTGGGGTTATTCGCGACGATGTTTTCGCCGGCCTGATCATCTCAACTCCTGAGCTTTCTGATGATTGTTGTTCTCGCCACGATCGAACTTGTTCCTGGTAAGCGGGAGGCGTTTCTACACGAATTTCGGCAGATTATCGCGCCTGTGCGGGCAGAAGAGGGGTGCATTGAGTATTTTCCGGCGATCGACCTCGCGAGCGGAATCGCCGCCCAAGTGTCGCCGCGGGAGGACGTGGTCGTCGTGATCGAAAAATGGGCCAGCGTGGCGGCACTCGAGGCTCATTTGATTGCTCCTCACATGATGGCATACCGGCCCAAAGTCAAGGAATTCGTCAAACAGGTCTCGCTTCAAATCCTATCCCCGGCGTAGTGAATTGAGTGCGGTAGTTCGCGGATGGTTGCGTGCCGTTAAACTGGGCCCTCTCCAAGGTAACTCACAGCAGTGTTGGTGTTATGACTTGTCGAGTTCTGATTTTGCGGGCCCCCGGGACAAACTGCGATCGGGAAACGGCGTTTGCCTTTGAAGCTGCTGGCGCCAAGACGGAGAGCGTTCACCTCCAGCGGCTGCTCGAACGCCCTCAGCTGGCCGCCGACTTTCAAGTCCTCTGCATTTCGGGGGGCTTCAGCTACGGCGACGACATTTCAGCCGGGCGAATTTTCGGTAATCAGATCCGCCACCATCTGCACGATACGCTCGAAGAATTCAAGGCGGCCGGCAAGTTGATTCTCGGGATCTGCAATGGATTCCAGGTTCTGATCAAGTCGGGCGTACTGCTGCCGGATCAAGCTGCTGAACCGATCGCCACGCTCACACTCAACGAGAGCGGAAAATTTGAAGATCGGTGGGTCTATCTGCGGGTGGCCAGCAGCAAGTGCGTGTTCCTGCAAGACGTCGATCAGATGTACTTGCCCGTGGCGCATGCCGAAGGAAAGTTCGTCGCTCGCGACGCCGCTACACTCGACCAGTTGGATTCGGCAGGCCAACTCGTGCTGCGCTACAAATCGAGCGGCGACCGATCCGCGACTGACATTGGTACAGAGGTACCTTACCCAGATTGTCCCAATGGAGCCCAGCGAGCGGTGGCGGGCGTCTGTGATGATTCGGGGCGCGTGCTGGGATTAATGCCCCATCCCGAGCGGCACATCGATCCCACGAACCATCCGCGGTGGACCCGCGAGCGGCGAGAGCGAGGAGATGGGCTGATCCTCTTCGAGAACGCAGTTCGCTATTTCGCTTAGCGTTCGATTCCTGGGCTCAATCGATTGCGGAGGCTGGGTTCGAATGGATTTTCTGGGTATCGCCGGTAAGTCGTTCCTCGTATTGGGCGTGGCTAACAAGAAAAGCTTGGCCTACCACGTTGCGCAGCAACTTGAGGCCGCAGGTGCCACGGTTGTCTACTGCGTCCGCAGCGAAGAAAGGAAGGCGAGCCTGGCGAAGCTCTTGGCCGGACGAGAGATCCATGTTTGCGACGTTGAGTTCGAGGTGCAGATCGCGCGGCTGGCCGAGGATCTTGCCGCTCGCGGACACAAGTTTGCCGGCCTGCTCCATTCGATCGCCTTCGCCGATTATTCCGATGGAATGAAGCCGTTCCACGAAACTCCTAAGCGGGCCTTTTTGCGGGCGATGGACATTTCATGCCACTCGTTGCTTGCGCTAACAAATGCTTTGAAAGACCTGCTGGAACGCGAGGCGAGCGTCGTGACGGTGTCGATTAGCACGACCCAAATGGCCAGCGAAAACTACGGTTACATGGCACCTATCAAAGCGGCCCTCGATTCGTCGCTGGCGTTTCTCGCCAAGTCGTTCAGCGGTTTTTCGCGGGTCCGATTCAATGCGGTGGCTCCCAGCTTGCTCAAGACTTCGGCCTCCGCGGGAATTCCAGGGTACCTCGATTCCTATTTGTTTGCCGAGCAGGTGATCCCGCGCAAACAGGCCGTTCAGACGGAAGAAGCAGCGAGCGCCGCGGTCTTTCTGTTAAGTCCCCGGGCAAGCGGCATACAGGCCCAGCGGATCGTCGTCGACGCCGGAATGGGCATCAACTACTTTGATAGCGACATCGTCAGGAAAGCGACCCGACCGGATTAGTTCCCGCGGGTAGAAAGTGCGGCCGCGCAAGTTGCTGCTGTCGGCAACGCCCGAGGAGCGACTTCTCCCACTCGACGCCCAGCATGATGCTATTGATGCCGCTTCCAATTCCTAGCAAGGCGATCTGTTCGTGCGGCTGTACGAACCCATCCTCAACGGCGAGCGCCAGCGTGATCGGCAAGGCAACCGAACCGGTGTTACCGAGCCACGGATACGTCACATAATCGCGCCCCGGCGGCAGGCATAGTGACTGGAGCATGAGTTTCCGGTGCGTCCCGCCGACCTGGTGGCAAACTGTGCGATGCAATTCATCGCGCGACCACTGGGACGCCTTGAGAAAATCGTCGAATGTCGCCGCTCCGGCGGCTAGTCCCTCCGCCAGCAACTGCTCTGAATCGGTCTGCATCAGGATGGTACCGGCAGAGCTCCCTTCGTGACCTCCCTGGCAAAGCTCGTGGTGCGAGGTGTGAGCCCGCACGGATCCAACGGCCAACCGATTGCCGGTCTGACTAATGTCGCGGTGAACTAATAGCACCGCGGCACTGGCGGATCCGATCGTGAGCGAAGCAAAGGCAGGTTTAACCGTTTCGCGAGTGAGCGACTCATCGGCGTTAAGCTGGCCGATGGTACTTTCCAGCAAGCTGCGGCTATCTTCCGTCCCGACGACGACCCCAGCTTGAATCTGCCCCAGTTCGATCAAATTTGCGACCTGGAGGATCCCGCTGAGCAAGCCCAGGCAGGCGTTCGACACGTCGTACACCTGGCAGTTCGGTCGAAGCTCCAGAGCGTGGTGCACGCGGCAGGCCGTCGCTGGCTCCAATTGATCGCGACAAACCGAGCCGTGAATTAGACATCCGATCAATTTCGGATCGACGCCAGCGTTCTCAATTGCCCGGCGGGCGCTCACGATGCTCTGGTCGCTGGGCTTCGTGCCTCGCGGCCACAGCCGCCGCTCGCGAATGCCGCTCATGAGTTCAAGCCGCCCCTCAGGCAGCCGCAGCCGCCGGTAGAGGGGACCGAGCTGCGACTCGATCTGATCGCTGGTCACCACCTCGTCAGGCAGCGAGTAGCCAAGGGCTTCGAGGCAGACGTTCTGGTAGTGCATGGAAACAGGTGAACAGCAGTACGCTACAACACCGCTACGAGAATCGACAATTTGCTAGATGCTTGCCAGGGCAGCCGCAGGAACCGGAAATTGGCTGCAAAGGCTGCTGACTTCGCCGCGAATTCGCCCATGCAATGACGGGTCGGCTGGATTCTTGAGCGCCGAGAGCATCCACTCGCCGATCTGTTGCATTTCGGCCGTCCCCATTCCTCGGGTCGTCAACGCGGGGGATCCGATGCGGATACCGCTGGGGTCCATCGGCTTGCGGGTATCGAACGGGATCATGTTCATGTTGACCGTAATCCCGCACTTCTCCAGCGATTCGGTGGCTAGTTTGCCGCCGATTCCGAGGGTCGTCACATCGACCAGCATCAAGTGGTTGTCGGTGCCGCCGCTGACGAGCTTGAGCCCTCCTGCCATTAGGGTTTCGGCCAAGGCCCGAGCATTCGCGATGATCGCTTTGCCATACTCCTTGAATTCGGGCTGAAGTGCCTCGGCAAAACAGACCGCCTTCCCGGCAATCACGTGCATTAGTGGCCCCCCCTGCAGTCCGGGGAACACACTTCGGTCGAGTTCTTTGGCGTACTCGCTCTTGCAGAGCACGAGTCCGGCCCGCGGGCCGCGGAGAGTTTTGTGCGTGGTCGAGGTGACAAAGTCGGCCACCGGGACGGGATTATTGTGCAGCCCCGCGGCCACTAGCCCGGCGTAATGTGCCATATCGACAAATAGTTTCGCGCCGACGTCACGGGCGATTTCGGCGAATTTGTCGTGTGGAATCTCGCGCGGATAGGCGCTTGCGCCGGCTACAATCAATTTCGGCTTGTGCTCGCGAGCCAAGCGCGCCACCTGATCGAAATCGATCCGGTGTGTGTCGGGAGTCACGCCATAATTGACGAAGTTGTATAGCTTCCCCGACAGATTGAGCTTCATGCCGTGGGTCAGGTGTCCCCCGTGGGCCAAATCGAGCCCCAGCACTGTGTCGCCCGGGTTCAGCAATGTGACATACACCGCTTGGTTCGCCTGCGAGCCGCCGTGCGGCTGCACATTGGCATGCTCGGCGCCGAACAGTTCCTTGGCGCGACTGCGCGCGAGATCCTCGATCACGTCGACATGTTCGCAGCCGCCGTAGTACCGCCGCCCCGGGTAACCTTCGGCATACTTATTGGTCAGTACACTGCCGACCGCTTGCATCACGGCCACGCTCGTGTAGTTCTCGCTGGCGATCATCTCCAGACCGTCCTGCTGGCGCAGTTCCTCGGCCTGGATGGCGGCGTAAACCTCGGGGTCCTGTTGCTGCAGAATATTCATCGACAAAGGCGCAAATTGGCTGAATTGCGGACAAACCTTGATTGTCAAATGGCGTGTCGAATTCGTCAATTGGGCCAGCGGCCCGTAACCGCTGCCAAATCTGCTTGAAGCCCCCAATTTCGCTTCTCTGGCTTTGTATCCGCCTGGAAAAAATGCTTGAAACTTGACGTCGCGCCCCGGCGATCGCCGTTTCTGCACAACGCGCAACTTGCGAAGTGGCAAGATCCCCAGCAAGGAGCGCTTAGCGCCCCGCCAATTCCAACGGGGAGGCGGGTTTCGATCGAGGGTCGGCGTCCTCGTGGCGATGCGTGCTCTCGACGTCGGATTCGACGGGGCGAGCAATTCCCTTCAACCGAGCGGCCGCGGGGTGGTGCGATAGTGAAACGTGATCATCCAGCCCCACGATCGCCAGGGCGATTCCCTTTTCGGCGAATTCACGTTCGAGTTGATGCAGCTTCTCCATGACGGAATGGTCCACAATCTGGGTCTGAGATAGATCGACCACAACGTTCATGTTCTGGGCCAAGCCATGCTGCTCGATCTTGCGGCGGATAGGAATCCAGTTGGTAAATACCGCGGAGTCACGGGGAGTAACCAGCCAAGTCCGCTCGTCGAGTTGGACAACCTCGGTCTTAGGCAACAGCAGTGAGCCGAGTGGCACTCCGTTGATGAACTGAATCAGCAGGTCGATTCCAATACCGACAAAAATACCTATGAGCAGGTCGGTCGCCAGAACGGCCAGGATGGTACCCACAAACACCACAAGCTGTTCTCGGCCGATCTTGTAAACATGCAAAAACTCACGCGGGTGAGCGAGTCGAAATCCCGTATAGACCAACATGGCCGCGAGAGCAGCCAGGGGAATCATGCGAATGGCAAATGGTGCCAGGGCCACCGCGAGCAGCAGGAAAACTCCATGAAACATGTTCGCAAACTTGCTTTTCGCACCGTTATCGATACTTGCGCGACTGCGGACGATCTCGGAAATCATGGGGAGTCCGCCGATGCAAGAGCTGATTAAATTAGCCGCACCGACCGCCAACAGATCACGATTCAGGTTGGTTTTACGCCGCTCGTGATCGAGCAAGTCGATGGCCTTGGCGCTGAGCAGTGATTCCAAACTGCCAATCAGGGCGAACATCGCAACCCATTTAATCGCCTTGCCAACGGTGTCGGAGTCAGTGAACACCGAGAAGTCGGGAAACGAGATAGCGCTCGCCAGACTCGACGGCACATTGACCAACAGGCTGGGATCGATCGTGTAGTGATGTCCCAGAAAGGTGTAGTCGTGTCGATGGGCGAGATCGAAATACAGGGCCATGGGCACGGCCACAAAGAGCACGATGAGCTGCGCCGGGATCTTCCGTAAGAAGGGATTTTTGATCAAAGGGTACAAGAACAGAATCAGCAGGCTGACCAGACCAATCGCCGCGATCTCCGGGTTCATGTGGATAAACTTATCGGGCAATTCTCGCAACAGTTCTAGTGGTTCACCTTTGTTCCCTTCGCCTAGCGCCACCGGCACTTGCTTGCTAATGATGATGATCCCGATGGCCGCCAGCAGGCCGTGTACCGCCGATGCCGGGAAGAAATCGCCCAGAACCCCGGCTCGCAAGAATCCAAATCCGATCTGCACTACTGCAGCCACGGCCCCCACGGCCAGCGCCATCTTATAAGCGGCAAGATTCTGAGCCACGTCACTGGCCGTTTCCGGCGTCGCGGTAAAGCCAAAGTCCGTCACGGCGCCGAGCACGATCACGATGAGGCCGGCCGCGGGGCCCTTTACGGTCAACTGGCTGTCGCTCAGCCACGGAGTGACCAGGGCTCCGACAATTGCCGTAAAGACGCCCGCGATTTCCGGAAATCCGCTCGCTTTGGCGATGGCCAGACAAAGAGGAAGGGCAATCAGGAATACCAGGAATCCTGCGACGGCATCCGCACGCAATCGCTCGGCGGTGTTCATCGTTGCTGGCGCACTTCCCTTCGATTCAACCATGGTGGGGCTCGCAAGCTAGAGACGATGGCTTAAGTGCCGAAATCGCGAGGGCGGGTGGACGCGGGTTCGTGGCGTTGCCACGCTGGAGAGGCGGAACCTGATAGTATCCTTAAGCTTCGGCATGACGGTGTGTTGTTTGCGGGTTTGTAACGCGCGCCAGCGCTTGCCTTACTCCCTGCGGCGATCCGGCTGCAACAAAGGTCCAAGCAGTGCATGCTCTTGCCATTCGCGAGGTTCGGTTGCCGCAGGAAACCGCGCTTCTCGCTGCTTGAGAATGGATTCGGCCGCATGATGACGGGACACGACGCCCGGTTGCGGTAGGATTCCCCCTCCCAGGATCAGCGACAGAATTGCAAGCACTGCGAATCGCTCGCGAACGCCAATTCCTAAGGGGACTGAAGAAACGTGCCGCGTTCCCGTGAACAACAGAAAATAGACCTTCATGACTGCAATTCCGTTGAGGGCGGCCGCAATGACGACGGCAACGCCAACCAGGGGATACGACTGAACCGCACCGTCGACAAGCAACTCGCTTCCTAGAAATCCGAATGTTCCCGGAAATCCAACGCTGGCCATGCCCGTCAAGAAGAAACAAACGGCGAGCATTGGCGTATGTTCGTAGAGACCGTGATAGCGCGCGAGCGACAGACGGCCATGCCGCGCTTCAAGCAGACGCAGTGTCAGTCCAAACCCGAGAAGCGATAAGCCGACCGATAGCCAGACGCAGAGCGCCCCGGTGAGCCCTATCGGCCGAACCGTGTCGAGTCCGACCATCACCAGGGCTGCATGGCTGATAAAGATGTAGCAGAAAAATCGCCTCGCTTCCGTTTGCACTAGGGACATCCCCGCGGCGTAAACAGCCGTTCCCAGAGCCAGAAATCCCACTCCTTGCAACACGCTCGGCGGCGCGATTGGCAACAACAATCGGACGGCGAGATAAGCCCCCACCATCGGCGTCACGACCAGCAATGCTCGCCCAAACGTCGCATGTTCGAAGAGGTCCGTGATCCAGCAATGCAGCGGCGCGATGCCGCAACGAATGAGAAGTGCAACGACGAGAGGCAAGCAAACCCACCAGGGTACGACTTCCGTCCCGTATGTCTCGACAAGCCGCCATCCACCGACCAGTAGAATGGCGAACAGTCCCATGTGAAAGACAAAGACTCCGGTCGGTTTATTTCGCGCTCGCAGTTCCCAGTACGGAGGCACAGCAATCGCGACAGCCAAGGCGATTTGAACCCAAGGCTGGACCGCGGTCAGTAGAGCCAGCAGTAGCGCCAAAGCGACGAGTGCCAAAGGAAACGAGAAACGTCGCACCTTTGTCCGCAACGTGGTGATTGTCGTTAGCAGGTACATGAGTGCAGCCAGCGGCAAGAGAGGCGCGCTCAATTCATCCAACCCCAGCACGAGGGTGCCGCCGGCGAGCCACGGATCGGACGCCGATACCGCGCCGGACAGGGCAAATTCGCCCCAGGCGCCGACAGCGATCGCCAGTGTGAGCGCCATCCAGATAACAGTCAGGTACTGTGCCCGCTCGACTTGCCGTACACGGCCCACGACTGCCGCACCAATGAGCGGGACGGCAACCGCACCCAGCAGCCAGGGAAACTGGAGAACGTTCACGCGAGGTCCTCCAGCGAACCGGCGGCGGGCGTCAGTTCGTCCGACTCGCGCGACGAGCGTCCCGCCAGGAAATTGGTCCACCTCCGCTCCAAGGCATCGCAGCCCTTCAGCACTGCCAACATTGGCCGAACGACGTAATCGGTGAGCAAAGAGTCGAAGTACCCTCGCTCGAACGCCAGGCGATAGGTCCACCGGGCCATCGCCAAGGGGACGAGCCGCTGAAGTGGCGGTGCGATGCCCGGCAATCGCCTGCCAAGGGCATTCTCCAATTGACGGTAATCGGCCAGGATCGACGACGCCCGCAGGAACTGGAGGGTGCGCAAGCAGGCATGGCCAATCATGTGGATCAGGGGGATGTAGTGCCATCCAAAACCGATCTCGGCCACAATGATCCCAACTTGAGTCAGGGCAGCAAAGGATAACGCACTCTTAATATCCGTCTGCACGCGTCCCGCCAGCGCCGCCAGCACGGCCGTCGATAATCCCAAGCAAACCACGATTATCGCCAATAGTGGCGATCTCTCGATCAGCGGGCTGGTGCGAAGCAACAGATAGGCGCCAAGGTGTACCGAAAGCGCACCGTAAAATACTGCGCTCGAAGGCGTAGGCCCCTCCATAGCCCTCGGCAACCACCCCGAGAATGGAATCAATGCGGATTTGCCTGCCGCCGCAACGAGCAACAGGAGGCCCACGGCGAGCGCCTGATGGGAACTAATCGTTGTATGGTTCTCGGGCCAGAAGCCTCCCACACCCAGGAGCTTGTCAAAATCTCCCTCACCCGTGAGGTGGTGGAGCAATACGGCTGCCACTAGCAGTGCGGCATCCGAAATGCGATAGACCGACCAGACATGCAGTCCGTTTCGTACCGGTGCCGCCCGCTCTTGGAAGAAGGCGACGAGCAGCGCCGACGAGACCCCCACCAGTTCCCATCCGGCAAACAGTGTTTCGATGGTTCCCGCCAACGAAGCCAGGATCATACCAAGCATGAACAGCGATAGCAGCACGAAGAATCGATTAAATCCAGCCTCGCGATGCAAGTAGCTGGCGGCAAATGCACCGATCGTGCCACAGAGCACCAGCGAAAGGATCACAAATGGAACCGACAGACGATCGAAGACGAACTTGAGAGAGAAGTGAAAGTGCGGAATCGCAACCCAATCGCCAACATGCACCACGACATGTCGGTCACCGGAGAGCAACATGGCGACCAACACCCCGATCGCAGCAATAAGACCTACGACCGTCGCCCCTTGGACGCCTCGGCTGATCGTTGCCTCCCGGATTCGGACGCCCGCAAGTGCCGTCAAGCCCAACAGCACCAGGAGTGCCGTGGGAGCAGCCAGAACGAGCAGTCCGAGGTAGGTCGCGAGAACGCGGAGGTCAAACATCCAAGTGGCCAATCTAGTAATTCGTCACAACTTGATAGCGGCATACGGAAGATGGTCGCGCTGCCCTCGATACCAATCGGCTGAACTGCGTGCTTCGGGAAGCTCAGTCGATTCAGGCTGGTACGGAATGAACCGATCTCCAACCAGCAGGTGAATCTGATCGGAATCGGGGGCAAGCGTCGCCAGTTGCACCCATCCGTTCAGACAAGGACGGGCAATTCCCGGATTTGCCGCCAGCACCCTCGCGACGATTGCGGGTGTTGACTCCGCTACGATCAGCAACCGCACGGGCTCATGGATTTCGACCATCTGCCAGGGAAGTCCGGTCCGCAGGTCGCTGGCAGGGCCATCCATGACCCCCAGAAGTGAAGTGACATTGTGCGGAAGTTTCGTGCCACATCCGTAGCCTGTCGGATCGACGTAGGAGAAGTAGTACTCCAGGTTTATGCCGCCACACACAGGTACAACAGCGGCAAGAATCCGCGTCAGGATGGCGCCCGATTCATCGTCCCCAGCCGGGTCGTAAGACGTTAGAAACGTTCTCCGGTCCATGAAAAGGCCGCGCGTCCGCTTCCGGCGACCGACGAAGGCAACGGCATTGGTCGCGTGTCCGCACTCCGGTCGCACTTGAGCCAGATCCTCCGCGCGCGCTTCCACGTGTCGCTTGGCCAGTTGCGGCGACATGTCGAGCGGTGCCGATGCAAAGCGACGACAGCGCTCATGGGCATTGCGCGCTCCCGCCTCACGAATGGCGGCCCTGGCAATCTCTAAGTCGCCGGCATGTGTAGATGGGACGCTCTGCAAGTCGAACCAAGTTACATCGTCATTGCAGGTATTGTGGATCCCGCCCAAAAACCACGTGGAGTCCGGAATAACGATGCCCCGTGTGCTGAGCCGTGCCCGAACTTCCCGCAGATTGGCCATTTGTGCCAGGGCCCTTGCGTTGGGGCCCCCTGCATTGCCGCCGCATGCACCACAGTTGTAAGCGGAATTGTGCGGATTATTGAGGCTATGCGAGCCATGCCCCAGAATCACGACGAGCCGAGAGAATTCGCGCAGGCCAATATCGACTAGTAGCCGCTCGACCATATCCGTCATCTCTTCAAGCGAGAAACCGACGGGCTGAACGGCGGCATCGTCCGTCGGCTCCTGCCGCACGAGCCTTAGTTCGGTTTGCTCAGGAGCTTCGAAGAGTTGATTGGCCGACCGCCAGAGTTTTGCCGTCAATCGGGGAAACAGCACGCGAGCCACGAGAGGAGCCGTCGCTAGCGCACCAAAAGCCCCGGACAATATCGCCCCGAAGGTGAACGAGCGACTGCTGACGTGCAGTCGGTGGGAAGCCGTCCCGAGTGCCCGCCGCGCCGAGGTCCGCCACTGATGTTGGTCGGCGGCCGCCTGTAAAGGCTGTTCGTCGACCCAATGCGCGGGCTGCACGACAATTGGACAGAGGGGGACATAGTGGGCTTCGGCGGCACCGCGGAAATACATCGGCACGCTAAAGAATCCGGCCGCACCGTACGTTTCGACGGACGGCGAGATTTCCTCCAAGTGCCGGCGAAACGATTCCTCCCTTTCATCGAGGCAACATACGATCTGAAAGGAAGGTGCTCCCTCGGGCAGATGGGGGATACGGGCATGGGTGGCGAGAGCGTCGAGAGTTGCTGTTCGATAACTTCGCTCGAGCGCTGCCTGAAACGTCCGCCGACGCTCGATGCCGTGAAAGGCGTCCAACTCGCCCAACAGCTGCAGCCACTCTTGTCGCGACAGTTGCTTAAGTGCCGTCGGCTCCCAACCGCGGACCTGTGCAAGTTGAAACAAAAGAAACGCGCGCTGGTCGAGCCCCACTGACTCGTGTTTGGGGAGTCGGTCGCTAATTCCTTGCGCCAATTGCGTGAGCGGGCCGACAAACTGCAACTCCCGCTGAGCGACATAGGAGGCTGCCAGCCGATCCAGAATCAGGCGAATTGCCAGAAATTCTGTCAGGCTCCCCTGCGGCGCGGGAAGAGCTGCGCGGTCGGCCCGGGCCTCCAATTGATGGATCATGCCAGCCCAGCCGCGGAGGGCGAGCAGCGATGCGGTAATGAACTCTTCTGCTTGCTGCGGCGCGATTCCACAGGAGTCGAGCGATTCGAGAATGGATTCCAGCGGAGACTGCTGGGAATCAATCTGTCGCGTTAGCTCGCGCGGCAGGCCAGCCAACCACGCATCGGGGGCCCCTAACGGCTGCGTAAAAAGCGCCGAAAACGCGCGCCAGAAACCAGTGTCCCGCTCGGGCAACGGCCAGTGCGAGAGCCCTTGATCGAGCATTGCCGCACAGAATCGAATCAGTACGCTGTGAACCAGTTCGTCGCAATCGACACCGGTAGCTTCCAGCAGCCAATCGCGCGGTCGGACGGGAGTCGGCCGTTCGGCCGCCGCCCCCTTCAGAACATGCGCCCCTTCACGGCAAGTACGCCACAGAATCTGCAGGGTGAAGGCCTCCCACGTGGCATCACTCCAGAGAGAGCGGGGCCCGAACTGATCGGCCAGCGCCAGAGCGGCTGCTGCGAATCCGCTATCGCGGCGGCCCTGCCCGAGAGCCGCTGCCTGGGACTGCGAAGCAGCCAACTGGTCGAGCCACTTTTTGGTCGAGGCCACCATCCGTTTTCGTACGTCGCTTGGCGACTCAGATCGAAACCGGGAAAGTGCATCGGTCTCCGCTATGTACCACCGCAGTTCGGCGGCAGGTGCGATCCGCAGGGGGTGTTCTAGCATCGCCAGCCGCAGGTGGTAACGCGTCCCCATGAAACCGATAAGTTCCTCGGCGCGCTCCCCCAGGTCGGATGCTACCACGGCGGCGATGTCGGAATTCCGCAAGCGGCCTTTCTCCAGCAGTTGCCGGTACTGGTCTTCGCTAAGATATGGCTGGCATCCGAAGCGGCGCGCCCCGGCCTGAACGCCACGATCGAAGGTCAGGTCTTCAAACGCGTGCAGCGTGTTGTGATGAATGAAGACGTTGATCGGGCCCTGTGCAGGGAGCAAGTGGCTCGCCGCTTCGATCCAGTGGGCCACCGCAGCCAATCGCTCTGCCTCGTGCGGACGAGCGC
>JALORD010000441.1 GCA_025459145.1 Pirellulaceae bacterium
TATTGCTCGACGGCCGAGCGAAGATAGCTCCCGATATCGGCGGGATCGGGTTCTTGGACAGCATCCGCTTCGAACGGCCGCAAACTGTAGTCGCCGGCGCGTAACGAAACGGGGGCCCACCGCGACGACGTCGCCAGTAGCTTCTGTTGGGCCAGATCGGCCATTTCGTCCAGATCGAGATACAGCATTAAGAGGCCGTATCGGAACTGGTGCGTTACGGGACGCTGGCGGCGATGCCAGACGGTTCCCTCGTAGAGACAACTGTGCATTGTTCGAGAGTTCTGCCAAACCACTGGGCGACGGCCAAACCGCTGTTCACACCATCTTCGTGAAAGCCGTGGCCCCAGTAGGCGCCGCAAAAGTGAGTTCGCCGATGCCCGCTGATTTCCGCCCAGCGGCGCTGGGCGGCAACGCTGTCGAGGCCGAACACCGGGTGCTGATACGACAGTTCGCGGAGCGTGTGGGTCGGGTCGATGGGGCCTGTATAGTTTAGCGTCGCCAGGATCGGCCGCTGGGATGCGACTCGCTGCAAACGGGTGAGATCGTAGGTCACTGCCACCGTCCCGTCGCTATCGTCGGGCGTCAAGTAATTCCAACTGGCCCACGCCCGCCGGGTACGGGGGAGGAGCGACGTGTCGGTATGGACCACGACTCGATTGGCCTGGTAGGGAAACGCCGTGAGAATCTGCCGTTCGGCAGCGCTCGCATCGGCCAGCAGGCGCAGAGACTGATCGGCATGCGACGCCAGGACGACGTGATCAAAGACTTCACGCTCGCCGTGGGCCGTCTCCACAAGAACATGATCCTCGTGCCGCAGGACGCGAGCGATAGGTGTGGAAGTATGGACGCGCTGAAGGGGACTCGCGAGCCGTTCGACGTATCGACAAGCCCCACCGGGAATCGTGCGCCAGACCGGACGGTCGGCGATCTGTAACAGGCCATGATTCTCGTAAAAACCCAGAATAAACCGGGCCGGAAAATCGAGCATTTTGTCCGGGCGGGCCGACCAGATCGCCGCCCCCATTGGAATCAGATACTGCTCGACCATTTGTCGGCCGAGCCCGCGGGAGGCGACAAACTGCCCTAGGGTGACGGGGTCGGCGGCACTCTCGCGGAGCCAGGCGCGAGCCTCGCGATTGAATCGCACGATGTCGGCCAGCATTCGATAGAAGGCGGGCCGCCAGAGATTGGCCCTTTGGGCGAACAGACCGTTCAGCGAACTCCCCTCATACTCGAGCCCCGTCCGGTCGCAGCGGACGCTGAAGCTCATGTCAGAGGGCTGGGATTCGATTCCCAGGAGCTCGAGCAGACGGCAAAAGTTCGGGTAGGTCCGCTCGTTGAAAACCATGAAGCCCGTATCGACGGCAACCATACCGCGGCCGCCGGGGACGCGGATCGTGTTCGTATGGCCGCCGAGAAACGGTCCTGCTTCGAACAGCGAGACCTCGTGGTCGCCTGCCAGCAGGTTGGCCGTGACGAGCCCGCTGATTCCTGAACCGATGACCGCAATTCGCATCGAGGCTGTCTTCTTCCGGAAATGGCTAGGAGAACAAAATTAAAGGCAGACAAAAGATAACGCGGTCCAGGTTCATTCCTCTTCGGGGGGCGCGAGACGCACCGCCTCGGCCATCGTCCGGAGCTTGGTGATCGCCCGCATTTCCAGTTGCCGCACGCGTTCTTTGCAGACCCCCATTTCGCCCGCGAGCGACTGGAGCGTGTGGACCTGCTGATCCCTTTCGAGGCCGAAGCGAAAGCGGACGATCGCCCGCTCGCGGGGATCGAGCTTGGCCAACAAGCGGCCGAGCGCTCGCCGCAACTCGATCCAGCGAGCCTCCGACAGCGAAGCGGACGAGTCCTCTTCCGGAGTGTCTTCAAGCAAACCCGGCTCGGCATGCATGAAGCGTGTGCGATCGCGCTGGTTGGTTTGGACCAATCGGCAGAGCGTACGGCGGACTGCCTGCGTGGCATAAGTGCTGAAGCGAAAGCCGCGGGAGAAGTCAAACTTCTCTACCGCCCGCAACAACGACGTAATTCCTTCGCTCAGCAGTTCGTCGAAGCCATTCCGCACGTCGGCAAACTTTTTGGCGATCGACACGACCAGCCTGAGGTTTGCCCGCACGATACGATTGCGATCCCACAGCGCCAGGAGCTGCAACTTCTCGATGAGTTCGATCAGCTCTCCGTCGGGCGCTCGCGGGTCGAGTTCGCGCCGCAGGAGATCCGCCCGATACTTGGCAAAATTCATCCTCCGAAACAGGTTCCGCTCTTCGGCGGGCTTCAGCAGCGAGGCCTCGCACATTCGGGCGAGATGGGCAGGCATCTCGCGGCCTGGCTTCCAGAGTGAAGCCGCCGGAGTCTCTGCGATCGACTCCGCGGTGAGAATTTCCTCAACCTCGTCGGGCGAGGCAAACGCTTCGCAAAAGATGTAGTCGATTTCCTGCCGCCCTAGATCTTCGGCAATCTGCGATCCTTCGCGGCCTGGAGCGGGCGCTTGAGCCGCAGTTGGGGCCGGCATGATTCGGTTCAATAACGCCACCAGGGGTGCATTTCGCTCGCGGAAGTTCCGTGTGCGGACGCGTCGAGCAGGGGACTTCGACTTGGCGGGTGACTTGGGAATTGCGGTGACCATGGTCAGCCTCTGGCGAAGAGGAGGGATCGGACGAAGCCAAAACGTTCAAATCGTTCAGTCACGGATCTTACCGCGGCTGCTGTCGGCCCACAACCATGAAAACGTCCAAAACGTTCATTTCATATCAATCGATCGATGTAAACCTTTTCGCAGAAAATATTTAGGCACGCTCCTATTCGAGAAAATATTTCGCCGGAGTGGAAATTCCCAAATTGAGACGCTATGGTGTCCCGGTTTGAAATTTCGTTCATCTCGTTCATCGTGCGGCCCACTTTGTGACCGAACTCCTTTCGCCGAAACAGGTTGCACGAGCGATCGGCGTGAGCGAGTCGTCGCTCAAGCGGTGGTGCGATCGAGGTCTATTGCCGACGCTGGCGACCCCCGGGGGTCATCGCAAGCTGCCGATCAGCGGCGTGCTGGAGTTCATCCGGCAAAGCAAGCACACGCTGATTCACCCGGACGCGATTGGGCTGCCCGTCGGAACAGGACGCAAGTGTTCGCTGGCGACCGCGAAAAAGCCGCTCGTTGAAGCGCTCGTAAAAGGGGATGACGAAACGACCCGGCAGATCGTCATCAATTTGTATTTGGACGACGTTCGGATCAGCCGGATCAGCGACGAGTTGCTCGCCCCCGCGTTCCACGAGGTCGGCAGTTTGTGGCAGTGCGGGGACATCGAGGTCTATCGCGAGCGGCGGGCCTGCCGGATCTGCGTCCGCGTGCTGCATGAGCTGCGAGCGCTGCTCTCGCCACCCCGCGCGAGCGGCCCGGTGGCGCTCGGCGGAACGCCCGAGGGAGACTTCTACGAAGTTCCAACCACGATGATCGAACTGGTCCTCCGGCAGTCGGGCTGGCAAGCCAGTTCGCTAGGATCGTCGTTGCCCTTCTCAACGCTCGCGGCTGCGATTCGCGAAAATCGACCTCGCCTCTTTTGGCTGAGCGTCTCGCATATCGCCGACGAAGCTCAGTTCCTCCGCGAGTACGACGAACTCTATGAAATGGCCGGCGACCGCACGGCACTGGTTGTCGGCGGACGAGCGCTCGTCGAACCGCTCCGCAAGCAGATGCGGTACGCCGCCTTCTGCGACAACCTGCAGCATTTGGAAGCGTTCGTCCGCACGCTCGCTCCCGCAGTGGACGAATCGGCCGGCGAGGCGACTACAGGTCCCGCTGGCGAAGCGCCGCCTGAGTCGAGCGGAGCTGCAATTCAGCCTTAGCGGCCTAGCGAGACAGGCGTTTTGCCGTCGAGGTAACGCCAATTCTTGATGAACGACAGCAGATCGGCCATATCCTGCTGGGGAATCTGCCGTTCCAATCCTTCGGGCATCAGCGAGACGCCGCTCGATCGCAGCTCGTCAATCTCGGTCCGGAGGACGGTCAAGTCCTTGCCTCCCTGCTGGCGCAGTGTCACGGACGTAGCCGTTTCGGTCGTCAGAATGCCGCTCGCGACGGTGCCATCGACCAGCCGCATACTGTAGCTCAGGTAGTTGTTGTCGATCGCCCGGTTGGGCTGGACGATGTCGGCCAGTAGTTGCGCCGCCGTCTTGGTCCGGCTGTCGCTGATGTCGGGAGCCACATTCACACCCAGATCGCCGATCTTGTGGCATGCGGCACAGTTCTTCTCGAACACGGCCCGGCCCCGCGTCGCATCGGCCTGCATCGACAGCACTGGCTGATAGTCGGCCAGCGCCTGCACGCGGTCCTCGGGCGTGGCGGCAGCAAACAGCTTCCCCGCCCGCTCCTTGATGGCCCCGTCGCGGCTCTCCAGCATGCGCTTCACCTGCAGCGGATCGAGTTCGCTCGGCTTGATGCGTCCGGCCTCGATGGCATCGAGCAGCATTTTCGTCCGCTCAGCATGGGCGAGCATTCCGTGTGTCCGAGGGGAAACCGTCTAGCAGCGGTCGCCAGTGCTCCGTCTCCGCCAGTTGCGACAAGGCACCAATGGCCGCGACACGCACGGACTGATCCTGCTCGCGGTCGGTCAAGCGACGGATCTCTTCCTGTGCCCCTTGGGCGTACGCGAGCAGCGCGATTGCCTTGGCCCGCATGGCAGGGGATTGTTTGCCA
>JALORD010000442.1 GCA_025459145.1 Pirellulaceae bacterium
ATGTTCGGCTTCGTCGACGTGATCGAAGTCCATCCGCCCCAGGGAATCTTCACGCCCCCCAGCCGCATGGCCGATGGCAAGCTGGAGCGGAACCCGATCTTCCACTGGATGCAGATGCTCAACCTGGGACACCGGCACACGGGCGTGATCAACACCGATGCTCACTACAACTATCACGAGTCGGGCTATTATCGGAACTTCATCGCCAGCTCGACGGACGATCCGGCCAAGATCGACACGATGGGAGTGGTCCGGGCATCGGAGCGGGGGAATGTCATCGTGAGCACGGGGCCGTTCCTGTCGGTCGAAGCGACCGCCACGACCGATGACGGCAAGGTGCTGAAAGCCATTCCCGGTGAGGACCTCGCCGCCAGCGAAGGTGACGTGTCGCTCGCGATCCGTGTGCAGTGCCCAAACTGGTTCGACGTGAACCGCGTGCAGGTGTTTCTGAATGGCCGACCTGAGAAGGACTTGAACTTCACCCGCCGCACGACGCCCGACCGCTTCACGAACGAAACCGTTCGGTTTGACGCCAAGCTCCGCGTGCCGATCAAGACCGATACGCATGTAATCGTGGCGACGATCGGCGAAGGTCTGGAGCTCGGTCCGGTCATGGGCCCGAACTTCCCCGGCAAGCTGCCACCGGTAGCGGTCGCCAACCCGATCTTTGTCGACGTCGACGGCGGCGGCTTCAAGCCCAATGGCGACCTGCTCGACGTGCCGCTGGCGCTTGCACCCTAACCGCTCCGTACTGCGGATCCGATCGACGGGAAGCCGTGTCGTGAAATCGGCCGCGCTGTCATTTTGACAGCCCCGCAGCGTCGACAAGGCGGCGCCTGTGGCATTGGGGCCGTTCGCTCGGTGGGCCCCGCTTTCGAGCGCTCCAGTGCGCTTTTCGCAAGTTGTTGGCGCGCTAGATTTTCAGGCGATGCGTTCGTGCGGGCTGGTTCCAGGTGGGCGGCCCTGAGCCCTCTGCGCATCGATTGGCACGCTCGTTGCATTTCTCGCTCGGGAGAGCTAGCCGGCTGTCAATGTCGGCCAGAACTCTTCAAGACTGTCTCAAGACGTGATTGCTTCACTCGTTTCCAGAAGTCTGCAAACGAAAAGGAGGAATTGCAATGGTCGGTACGCTGAAACCTCGTTGGTCGGTAATGTTTCCGAAGCCGTTTGATGTGGTGCCGCGCGAGATGGACGAGCTCGTCGGGCAGTTTTTTGGCAATGGCCACGGACAAGGACACGTCGGGCTGCACGCCCCCGCCGCGTTGTGGGAAGAGGAAGGACGGTGGTGTGTCGAGGTCGATCTGCCGGGCGTGAAGCAGGAAGATGTCGAGGTGACGCTCGAAAAGAACTCGCTGGCCATCACCGCCGAACGGAAGGCTCCCGAAGATCGCAAGTTCTGGCACCAGGAGCGGTCTTACGGCAAGATCCAGCGGCTCATCTCGCTGCCGGAATCAGTCGACCCGAATTCGATCGAAGCCGAGCTGAAGGACGGCGTCCTGCACCTGGCGCTCTCGAAGCGTCCGGAAACCCAGCCCAAGAAGATCGCGATCAAGGCGAGCTAATCGCGGCGGCGAATAGCTGAGTTGATCAAGAGAGCCATCGCGGGAGGCCTGAGCGCCTCCCGTGCGTGTTTCTTGCCGCCGAACGAGTTCGCGTGGAGCGGCCTTACCGCGCCAGCTTCTTGTACCGAAATCGGTGCGGCTCATCCGCGGCGATCCCCAGCCGCTGTTTCCGCTGATCTTCGTACGTCTGGAAATTCCCTTCGCACCAGTGGACGTAGCCGTCCCCTTCGAAGGCCAGGATGTGTGTCGCTACTCGGTCGAGAAACCAGCGATCGTGGCTGATCACGACCACGCAGCCGACGTAGTTGACGACGGCTTCTTCGAGAGCCCGGAGCGTGTCGACATCGAGGTCGTTGGTCGGCTCGTCGAGCAGGAGCACATTCGATCCGCGGCGGAGCAGCTTCGCCAAGTGCACGCGGTTCCGCTCGCCGCCCGATAGCACGCCGACCTTCTTCTCCTGGTCCGGACCACGGAAGTTGAACTTGTTCACATAGGCGCGGGCGTTGATTTTGCGGCCACCCATCTCCAGGTTGTCGTGCCCGCCGGAGATCTCCTCGTAGACCGATTTGTTGGCGTCGAGCGCGTCGCGGTTCTGGTCGACGTAGCCCAGTTCGACCGTCGGCCCGATTCGCAGTTCGCCTCCGTCGGGTTTGTCCTCGCCCATAATCATCCGGAACAGCGTCGTCTTGCCCGCGCCGTTGGGGCCGATCACGCCGACGATGCCGCCCGCTGGCAGCCGGAAATCGAGCCCGTCGATGAGCACCCGATCGCCATAGCCCTTGACGAGTTTCTTCGCCTCGACGACCAGATCGCCCAGGTGCTTGCCCGGTGGAATCTGAATCTCAAATTCCTCGGGACGCTCCTCGAACCGCTCAGCGGCCATCTTCTCGTACGCGCTGATGCGGGCCTTGCTCTTGGCCTGGCGAGCCCGCGGCGACATGCGGATCCATTCGAGCTCGCGGTCGAGCGTTTTCTGCCGGGCCTGGCTCTGCCGCTCTTCGCGCTCGAGGCGAGCCTTCTTCTGCTCCAGCCACGACGTGTAGTTTCCTTCCCAGGGAATTCCCTGCCCGCGGTCGAGCTCCAGAATCCACTGGGCGACATTGTCGAGGAAATATCGATCGTGCGTCACCGCGACGATCGTGCCGTGATACGCGGCCAGCGTCCGTTCGAGCCAGTTGATCGCCTCGGCATCGAGATGGTTCGTCGGCTCGTCCAGTAGCAGCAAGTCCGGCTTCTGCAGGAGCAGCTTGCACAGCGCGTCCATCGCGATCTCGAGCTCCCGATCGATTTCCCAGGCCCCGGTCGCCTCGATCTCGTCCTGCAGGCGGGCCATCTCGTCGCACAGCTTCTGCATCCGCGCGTCGTCCATCGGCTCGGCCAGCAGCGTCGAAATCTCGTTGTACCGGTCGACCGCCTTCCGCCGCGGTGCGATCGCCTCCTGCAGATTGCCCCACACGTCGAGCTCAGGATTGAGCTGTGGCTCTTGCGACAGGTAGCCGCGGGTGAATCCGTCGGTCAGCCGGGCCTCGCCGTCAAAATCGCGGTCAATTCCTGCCATGATCCGCAGGAGCGTGCTCTTTCCCGCGCCGTTCCGCCCCAGCACGCCGATTTTCGCCCCCGGATAGAACGACAGCCAGACATCCTTGAGCACTTCGCGCTGCCCATGCTTCTTGAGCAGCCGTTCCATCGTGAAAATGTATTGCCGAGACATGCAGGTTTTTGCGCTTTACGTGGCTGATTGGGGAACCGTCGCGGGAATCCCGAATTTTAGCAGCCGAGGGGATTTTGCCGCAGGGGAGGAGGCCCCGCGGTGCGTCGGTCACGCCCATGTCGACCACGCCTGCGGAACCTACCTACACAATTCCGCTCGGCAAGCGGAACCTACGCGCCAGCGGCCAGGCGGCCTAGAATCAGGTGTTCGGCCAAATCGCCTGTTCCCAGGGAGCGACATTGTGGACCAGCCGCCGCCGTCGCTTCCCGAGCGTCCCCCGGATCGCTTTCAGTTCCAGATCAAGCATCTGCTGGCGTACATGCTGATCGCGGCGATCGTCGCGGCAGGGCTGCGGCATGTGGTCGTCTACTGGAACCATCTTTGGACGTTGGAATCCCAGCGTACGCAGAATGTCCTGCTCGGAATCCTGGTCCTCGGCAGCGTGATGTACTTGTTCTTTCGCATGCCCTTTGTCGCCGCCGGATTTGGCCGTGCGACGCGCCGCTGGCGGGATGTCCGCCGCCACCGCCGCGAGCTGGCCGAGTGGGCCAAGTCGCGGAAGGGCGAGCGGGGTATAATTCCGGAAGATAAGTCCGAAGCCTGAGCTCGTACAGCCGCACTCGCCGTGGCTGACGGCTCTCCCCTCCAGGTACTCCCCAATGCCCCTGCTCCTCGATCCCGCTCCCGCACCGCTCCACGAGCTGAAGCCGTACAAGTCGCTCAGCAACGAGGAGCTTTCGGCCCGGATCGAAGCCGTCCGCCGCGAGATGGGGCCGAAGCTGATGATCCTGGGGCACCACTACCAGCAGGACGAAGTGATCGCGCACAGCGACCTCCGCGGCGACAGCTACCAGCTCAGCCAGATGGCCGCGGCCAGCAAGGATTGCCGCGTGATCGTCTTCTGCGGCGTCCACTTCATGGCCGAAACGGCCGACATCCTCGCCAATCGGCCCGAGAAGCTGGCCGAACGCGGGGGCGAGCGGGTTCGCGTGATCCTCCCCGATATGGCCGCTGGCTGTTCGATGGCCGACATGGCCGCGATCGATCAGGTCGAGGCCGCCTGGGCCGATCTGGGCGAGGTGATCGACACGAGCGACGTCACGCCCGTCACCTACATCAACAGCGCCGCCAGCCTCAAGGCGTTCTGCGGCCGGCATGGCGGCATCGTCTGCACGTCGAGCAACGCCCGGGCTGTCCTCCAGTGGTCGTTTGCTCGAACCAAGCGGGTCTTCTTCTTCCCCGATCAGCACCTGGGGCGGAACACGGCCCTGAAGATGGGGATCACGAACGACCAGATGCCGGTTTTCGATCCCTACGAAACCGAGCTCGGCGGCAACAGCGAAGCGGCGATTGCCCAGAGCAAGGTGATCCTCTGGAAAGGGCACTGCTCGGTCCACCAGATGTTCCGGGCCGAGCACGTGGCGCTCTTTCGGCAGAAATACCCGGGAATCAAAATCCTCGTCCACCCCGAGTGCCCGCAGGAAGTCAACGACATCGCCGACGTCAGCGGCTCGACGAGCAAGATCATCAAGACCGTCGAGGAGTCGCCGCCGGGGACGAAGTGGGCGATTGGCACCGAACTGCACCTCGTGAACCGCCTGAAGCAGGAACATCCCGAGCAGGAGATTCACTTCCTCTCGCCGGTCGTCTGCATGTGCGCGACGATGTACCGGATCGACTTGGCCCACCTCTGCTGGAGCCTGGAAAACCTCGCCGCGGGCCGCCCGGTCAACACCATCGAAGTCGACCCCGACATCACCCGCTGGAGCCTCGTCGCCCTCGAGCGGATGCTCGAAGTGAAATAAGGTGTGGAGGCTCGAAGGTGATCTTTAAACCGTCGAGTCGGGGCGACAAGACACCGTTAGAACTTTTTCTGACTGGCGTTCGCAGTTGGGAAGACCCAGTTCGGCAAGTCATTTCGACGCAAATCGTTCGGCGGTGGGGAGAAAGCTGATCGGGAGCCTTCCGTCCTGAATCACCTCCGGATTCGTCAAGCTTTTCACAACCGTCGTCTCATACGTTACTCTTGAGGTTCGATCTCTCCTGGACGCCACGTCTTGTCGAACCATGGCTGTAGTGGGCCATAGAGCCGCAGCAGTGTATTCCAGCCCTTTCCGGGCGCGGTTTGCACCCAGTTATTTTCCTTTCCGGCGGGAGCCTTCGGCCCGAAGTACACATCGACCGAACCGTCCGCATTAACCAACACCTTCTCGTTCTGGCTGGTGACCGCTGGCCATCGTTGATCTGTCTGGAGCATGGAGCGCGTTTGGTTGTCGTACAGGATCACCGACCAGAACTGTTTTACGGGGATATTGGGCGGCAGATGCAGTTTGTAGTTCTTGCCGCCGTCGAGAGGGCGTCCGTTGGCGTCAACGAAAGCTGCCATGTATTGCGACCCAGCTCCCACAGTCTTTGAATCCATCGCAGGCGTCACGCCGGTGGCATAAAAGAAGAAAGCCGAATAGGCGTCCAGAACTCTCGCGCCGTCTTGCTCGAACTTATAGCCGCCATAGAAGCCAGAACGCCAAGCGCTGTTCGGATAGTAGTAGCTCTCTTTGATCCGCAAGCGGTAATTCATGGCACGCGCGGTGGCGTCGCCGACCACGGCGGCCTCGGTCAGAATTTTTTTCATGCGGGCATCAGGCTCAAATGGCTTGCCCTTCTGAATACCGATCGAGGCGTACAGGCCAAGCGTGACTGGATCGACCGAATCGGTCGGTTCTTCCTGCACGACTTGGTTGAGATATTCCCAGAACGGATAGTCCGCTGGCGCAAGTGTGCTGAATGCCCTGCCGGAGACATGAACGAACTTTAGCTGCGGGGGATTGGCAGCGTCCTTAAGCCGATAGATCTTCGTGTGCTTTTCCACGAGATCCACACCCGGTTTCGGATCGCCATCGACGAGAAAGGATCGCCACGGCACCCAGACGCTGAACGTCGCAGGGCGCACGACAAAGTAGCCGGGCGGCACGTTCCCGGTATAGCCCGGAGGCAGGAGCAGGTATTTGCCACCTTTCCCCTTGTCAGGGCCGACGAGTCCGACATCGGTGACAAAGCTGTACCACATGTCGTTCATCAACCCGAGAACGTTCGGCGGCACTTCCAGCACTAACGGCCCTTCCCGCAGATCGAGCCAGAACCACGTGTACGGTGTGTTGTTGTTGGGCGTGAGGAAGAGCGATTTCGAGTCCATGCGATCCTCGAAGATCGGCACGGTCAAATTGATCTGTCCGAGTTCAGCAATACCCTTACGATTGGCCAATTGACTGACTGGCGCGAGTCCCAGCAGGTACGCCTGCACGGCGCGCTGAAAGTCGAGGTTGTCATAAAGTTTTTCGACAGTCGAGTCGTCGGGGAAACCATCAAAGAACCTGAGCTGCCCCAACCGCGTTTCCACCTCGTCTGGAATTGCAATCCCCTTCGGAATCTCAGTCGTCATCTTGTATTTGGCGGGAGGCTGTTGGGCCATGCATGCCGTGCCGAACAGTAGAAGCGCAGGCAGAGCCGAGGCGATAATCTTTGATTTCCGATGTGCCATTTCGTGTTCCGTTCTCTTGCAGAAGAGGGACGTCAATTACGTTCCTAAATCAATCAAATTCCTTGGATCGACAGAAAAGCAGATTTGCCGAGCTCGCACAAGCAACGCGAAACAGTCGGTGGGATTTGAACTCCGTAGGACCTTTGTTGACAGGACTTTGCGTTCAAATGCATGACTTGTCAGTCACTCGCCAGTGACCCACTGAACGTTTTCAGACAAAGGCCATTGTAGTCGCAAAGCCTTGCCGCAAAAAGAGAAACGGCCCTTCGCAAATGTTTGCGAAGAGCCGTTTGTGACATCAAGTCGGGGTGACTGTCCTTCGTTTGAACGGATGTTTGGGGCGCTCGTCGATGCCGCGTTGTCGCCGAGTGCCGAAACCATTGTGGCGTCGAGGGTTACGAG
>JALORD010000443.1 GCA_025459145.1 Pirellulaceae bacterium
CAATAGCCACACCGGCAGGATGCCCCGTAGGAGCAATTGACTTAGGAATAGTTGCGGCGAATAACGGAGGACGTCTCCCACCACTTGTCGGAAGGTCTTCTGCTCTTGAAATACAGCCGGCCCGAGATAGCCGACCAGAAAGACTGAAGCAAGCGGCGCTTCGAGGAAAATGAGGATCGTCATCGCCCAGGCATAGCGCAGGCCCGGCACATCGGCTTCGTAGTCGCCGGCTGCCATCCAGCCCACCAGGAAATAGTTGAGAGTAGCCAGCGGCACAATGGCGAGGAGCGAGTATCCCGCCCACGGGCCAGCAAATTCGCGCGTCACGTGCAGCGCGAGGTCAAAGACCTCCGGCAGGCTGCGTTCGCGAATGGCGACCCGGGTGCTGTCCAGTTGCATTGACGGTGATCTCTGGCAAGGGGCGGGCTACAGCAGCCGGCGGGGGAAACCGAGGACGATAAAGTAAAACGCCAGCAGGAATGTCGAGAGAATTGCCACACCGGCCTTCACCGCGTAGGGCGCCGCGGACGGGCTGAGGAACCCTTCGACAAACGCCGCCATCACGAACAGGATGACCGCCGCCATGATCACCGGCATCATTTCTTTGCCGGTCTTGCGCAAGTTCGCATACCGGCTGTAGTTGCCCGGCATGATCCAGGCGAGTCCCAGCCGCAGGCCAGCCCCTGCCGAGAGGACGATCGCCGTGAGTTCAAATGGGCCGTGGGCAGTGACAAAGTGGAAGAAATTTTCCCCCTCGGGGACATCGGGCCGGGCCATGTAGCCAAAACAGGCCCCCAGAAAGATCGCGTTGTACATCGACAGCAGCAGTCCTGGCACGACTAGCAGCCCCCACGCGAAGCACCGCAGGCCGATTCCTGCGTTGTTGTACACATAGAAGCCCATCATCGCCGAATTCGTATTCCCATCGCGATCCGTGCTGCCGATCTCGTCCTTGTACATCGTCTCGAGGGCCTCAATCTGTTCTTCACCGATCACTTTTTCGGCGAACTCCGGCCAGGCAGTCTTCGAGTAGGAGAGCCAGGCCGAAATGATAAACAGGCCCCAGAACAGGACGAACATCGTCTGCACGCAGCGGTCGTTGAAGATCTGCCGCGGGACATCGGTCATCAGTGTGTCGATCCATTTGCGGAAATCCCACCGTCGGCTGCGATAGAGCTGGTTGTGGGCCCGGCCGACCAGCCGGTGCAGATACTGCACGGTGTTCTGCGGCAATTGGTAAGCGTGCGCAAGCGCCAGATCGGCGCAGGCCGCCCGGTAGAGCGCGCCGAACCGCGACATCGAAAGCGCCGGCAGCTTGGGGCCGGTCGAAGCACCCTGCAGCTGGTCGCACAGCCGTTCGAGTTCCTGCCAGTTGCGGCGGCGGCGTTCGAGCAGATCGACAACTTTCATCGGCGTTCCGCTCCGTATCCGGGGGTGAAGCTTCCTGGATCTGTGGCTCCGGCGCCGACACGAATCGTCCCGGTGCCGAAGTCCCCCGCGCCGACGAGCTGTTGCTGCGGAAGGGGCCCGACCGGAACCACGGGCTGCGGTGCGGCCGGGAAGCCGCCCGGATATTGGCTCGTCTGGTAGGGCTGTCCGGTCGCCATGAGTCCCTGGAACGGGTTGGCTGCCGCGAAGGCGGCTTGAGCCTCAGCATACATCCGCTCGTCCTGGCTCCGATCGGCAATGAACGTGCGGTAATAGAGGGCGCACAGCAAGAGGTCGTAGCTGGTATCGGGCGGGAGTCCAAACAGCTCCAGGAGCGGAACCGCCAAGTGTTTGGCCACCTCACGGCGGCGGGGAACCGAGAAGAAACGCCGCCGTTCGACATACGTCGCCAGGGACTTGGCGAGGGTCTTGCTGACGACAAAGTTCGGCGGCAGGTAAGCTGCGAGTTGAATCGCCCGCGGATCGTCCAATTTGGCGACGCCGGTCAGCCACTGCCGATCTTCGACGACGACGATCGTTCCGCAGACCAGGTCTCCCAGCCGCTGGTAGCGGGGATTGAGCGACATCACGAGGAGTTCGACGATGCCGAACATCAAGTCCCCGAGTCGGAGTAAGTTTCGCAGGACCGCCTGCAGGCCGTTGATCGGCTGTCCCTGATCAGTCAACACCCGGAGCGAGCAGACCATCTTGCCCGGGGTTTGGCCGTTCATGAACGTTTCAAAGAATCCGCCGTAAAACCAGGTGACGACGAAGGCGGAAATGGCGAGGAGTCCCGTAACGAGCCCTGGACTGACAAAGCCAACCGTGAAGCTCAGCACGATCCCGATCGCGGCGATCAGGAAGAAAACCAGCAAGAGATCGAGCAGGAATGCCCCCAAGCGGCGGAATGGGCCGGCAACCCGGTATTCGAACGCAATGTTCTCCGGGGTGATCACCTGAATGATGGAGTCGAGAGGCTGCTCGCGCAACGCCATGCCAGGGGGCGAATCGTTGGAGACCAGGGACGAGAAACGAGAGCTCGCGCGGACGCAGACCCGCGCAGCAGACTGGTCATTATTCGCTGCGGCAATTCCCCCCGCAAGAGCGGAGGGGAGGAGGACGACAGTGGCGAGATCGGCGGTCAGGGGTCGGAAATCGGCGGCTCCGACATCCGACTTCCTCTTTCCAGCCTCCGCGCAACTACCGATAGAGCTTGTTCGACGCGTTATACGCCGCCGCGATCGATTGCTTGGGGACCTCGACGGGCCACGGCTGGGCGTCGAAGGGAATCTGGTTGCTCATCCCGCGCGGCATCCCGCTGACTTTTTCCGTCCGCAACTGCAGTCCTTTGGAATTCGGATCCCAGGGGACGGCCGTTTCCTGCGGTCCGTATTGCTCCATGATTTGAAACATGGCCGGGTTGATCTCGGTCTTGCCATCGCTTCGCGGTGTGCCGTACTGCTGGAACGAGCCGATCGTGACGATGCTCTCGGTCCGGTCGTGAAACTCGTAGGCCTCGACGCCGCGGGCCCGCAGGGCGGCGCAGAGCTTCGACGCCTTGAGGGCCGCTTCATCGATCTTCGACATTGACCGCTCCTTGCTGGTCAACTTTTCGAATTCGTCGACCTTCATCGTGTCGACGCCGCGGAACACGGCCACGCGCACCGTGTACTTGCCGGGGCAGTTGAGCAGGCTGTGCGGCAGGTCCTTGTTGATCTCGACGAGAAACGGATCGAGACCGGACGCGTTGAAGTACTCCTCGGGGAGCAGCGGGTTTTTGGTGACGAACGCGGCTCCCATCGGGCCCTTTTCTTTGACTTCCGTATTCAAGGTGACGGTGCGGTAGATCGTCCGCAGCCCGGCGAAGCGTTGCGACGACTTTGCGCCGTACTTCGCGCCTAGGGTCTCTGGATGGGCATGCTTGATCATGTCGAGCGCCTTGTCGACCTCCGGATTCTCGAGCGAGACAAAGTGTCCGACCATCACCGCGATTTCGTCGAACTTCGAGCCATTCAAATACCGCATCCGTTTCCGCTCGCCGTAGCGGTTATAGCCGATCCCTTCGGTCGTGTCGGTAAAGTCGAACGTCTGCCGGTAGCTGTAGGCTTCCAGCTTGAACTTCTGCCGCAATTCGAGGACCAGGTCGTGCGCCTGCTGCTCGGCCGTAGGGCCGGCGAACGAGGTGCACATGATCAGCCACGGACCGTGCTGTTCGGTCAGCTCGTAGTTGGCCTGCGGATCGGCCTCGACTTTTTTGAACGGGATCAGCGAGGCCCACGGCGGCGCCGCCAGCGCCGCGCCGCTAGCAGCCAGCATGAGCAGTCCCGAGCCCACAACGATAATCGATCGAGTCCACAGTGCGCGCATGGATATCCGCTCCTTTCGCCACGAAGTCGGGGGAGAGTAGCGGCTGGCGCCCTATGGGGCCAGAGCAAATCGAAGCGGGAGATCGCGGACTCACTGCTCCCCTCCGCGTTCACCGCGGCTCCACGTGCACGATCTGCGTGGGCAGGACGAGATTCATGCAGTGTCGCGGTGAAGCAGCATGCAGGCGCGAATGTTTGACTCCGGCCGCGTGGCCTGACAAGATAGAGCGGCTTGGCGATGCTCCTTGTCGTCCCCCTCCGGATCCTCGACATGCTCGCCCCCTTCGATAGCAGCCACGCCGCCACACTCGTCGCCGAACTTGCTGCTCAGAGAACGCTCGCGCCGGCGAAGAAAGTCCTGCAGAAAGCCGCCGCGCAGGCCCGCAAATCGTGGCTCGACAACACGCGCCTGTGTGAATCGGCCCTGGCGGCAGCGGCCACGGTGGCACTCGCACGCGGCTGGCCCGGCAAATCGCCGACGCCGGAACCGCTCGACCAGTGGCTCGCGAAGGCCCAGCCTAAAGCCGACGACGAGTTGGCCGCCCTCGCGGCGGAGGTGGTCGAGAAGCTGCGGACGAACTCGATGCTGCAGGATATTGCCGGCGACGTGGGGGATCGGTCTTTCAAGCCGGGCTGTGCCGAACTCGTTAAACGGCTGTCCAAACCCGCCCAGGCTCCGCGATCTGCTCCTCG
>JALORD010000444.1 GCA_025459145.1 Pirellulaceae bacterium
GGATAACGACTTGCAGCATCACTGAGCACTGCTCTTCCGCGCGGGGAACCTCCCCAAGCGCTCAGTCGTTCAGTTCGACTGCACCCCGTTCAGGATGTCGTGCGGTCGACGCTTGTGCGGCTCAAGACCAGGGGTCCGGGGGGTGGCGGCGCTGCGCTCGAGACCTGGCCCGAACGCTGAGAGCGGTAACCCCGTTTGAGCTGAACATTGTGTTAAATAATCTCCCGGCGCTCAGCTCGGTGCCGCGGCCGTAAGTGGCCTTTGGATAACCACTTGCAGCATCGCTGAACGCCGCTCGCCGAGGCAAGGAACCCCTCAGAGCGTTCAGTCGTTCAGTCAACTCGCGGCAGTACCCTCGGGCGATTGGGTCAATTGGCCTGCTCGCCTTGGTGTGGCATACTAGCGACTGGCCACTCCAGGTCCCCCGTGGGGCTTCCCTTCGGAGCGATTGCTTTTCCGGCCCCCGCCTGTCTCCACCGATCAAGATGCCAGCCGCTTCCAGTCTCCCCCTGACCAAAGCCCGCCGCGCGGGCGGGACGCACCTTCCCACGTACGTCTTCGAGACGAGCGACGACCTGGCCCGCCATGTGGCGCAGCTCGTTGCCGGCGTCATTCGCGAACGCAACGCCCTGGGGCAGCACGCTGTGCTGGGACTTCCCACCGGCAGCTCGCCGACCGGTGTGTATCGCGAGCTCGTGCGAATGCACCAGGAGGAGGGACTCGATTTCTCCCATGTGGTGATCTTTGCGCTCAACGAGCTGTACGGCATGTCCCCCGAACAGCACCAGAGCCATCGCCGCTGGCTCCGCGAGCAACTGCTCGACCAGGTCGGCCTCCCGCCGGCCAACGTACATATTCTCGACGGCAGTACACCCCTGGCACAGGTGGAGGCACACTGCCGGGAGTTCGAGACGCAGATCGAGCGGGCCGGCGGAATTGACGTGCTGCTCTTGGGGATCGGCCGCAATGGGCATATCGGCTCGAACGAGCCGTTTCCCGGGATGAGCGGGCGGACGAGGCTGTGTACGCTCGACCCCGATACGCGGCGGGCCCTGGCGAGCGACTTTTTCGGCGAGTGGAACGTGCCGCTTCAGGCTTTGACGATGGGCATGGGGACCATCTTCGAAGCCCGCAAGATTGTGCTGCTCGCCTTGGGGGAGCACAAAGCCAAGATCATTCGCGAACTGGCGGAAGGGCCCGTTTCGCCGCGCGTGCCGGCCTCGTACCTGCAGGAACACTCCGACGCCACGGTCCTCGTCGACACCGCGGCAGGGAGCCTGCTCACCTCGAGCCAGACGCCGTGGGCGCTGGGCTCGGTCGAGTGGAACGATACGCTGATCAAGCGGGCGATTCTGTGGCTTTGCCAGCAGACCGGCAAGGCGCTGCTCAAGTTGACCGACGAGGATTTTCGGGCTCACAATCTGCACCAGCTTCTGCGACATCACGGCCCGGCCCAGCGCGTGAGCCACCAGGTGTTTCAGCAGCTCATGGGAACGATCGAGTATCACCCGGCAGGCAAGGAGAGAAAGCGGGTCATCTGCTTCAGCCCGCATCCGGACGACGATGTGATCAGCATGGGTGGGACGCTGATTCGCCTGGTGGAAGATGGCCACGAAGTTCACATTGCCTACATGACGAGCGGCAACATTGCCGTGTTCGACCACGATGCGGCGCGGATCGCCGACCTGGTGACCGAATACAACCGGATGTTCGGCATCGACCAGGAGCGGAGCAAGTTGGTCGAAGGAACGGTGCTCGAAGCACTCGGCCGCAAGTCGCCCGGCCAGCCCGATATCGAGGCGGTGCAAAAGATCAAAGGACTCATCCGGTGGGGCGAGGCCAAAGCGGGGGCGATCAAGGTCGGCTGTCAGGAAGAGCACCTGCACTTTCTCGACTTGCCGTTTTATCGCACCGGGACGATCGCCAAGAATCCGATTTCGGGCGATGACGTGACGATCATTCGCGAGTTGCTCGAGCGGGTGCAGCCGGACCAGGTGTACGTCGCCGGCGACCTATCCGATCCGCATGGAACGCACCGGGTCTGCGCCCAGGCGATTTTTCGGGCTCTGCTCGAATTCGAAGCCCAGCACGGTCAGCGCGCCGAGGCGCTGCTCTACCGGGGCGCGTGGCAGGAGTACGAACTGCACGAAATCGAGATCGCCGTACCGCTCAGCCCGGGAGACATCCTGAAGAAGCGCAAGGCGATCTTCATGCACCAGAGCCAAAAGGACGAAGCACTCTTTCCCGGCAGCGATCCGCGCGAGTTCTGGCAGCGGGCCGAAGACCGCAACCGCGGCACCGCCGAACAGTACAACCAAGTCGGCCTTCCCGAATATTTCGCCCTGGAGGCGTTCGTACGGTGGAATGGGGTGCCGATTTAATCACTCAAACAGCGCATCCCGAAATGCCGTGCTCGAAGGTCACTCAGCACCGAGCGCACCGCGAATCGCCTGCATGATCGGCTGTTCCACCCCTTCGCGCACCCAGCAATACCCGTGTTCCTCGACGAACCCCTCGCGGCGGGCCGTGTCGGTGGGGATGTAGCCGGGAGCGCATTCGCCAAATCCGGCGGCGAGGATCATCTGCTCGGGGCAGAGCTTCTGGGCCGCCAATTGGTAGCCGACAAACAGTTCCGCCGGCAGCACCAGCACCTGAGCCGGGCCAAAGTCGATCGCCGGTACGTCGATCTCTTGGCGGGAATCGCAGCGGCGGCGGTAGGAGAGCCCCATCGCTGCGTGGATGCGATCCGAGTTGCTCGCCGCGCGATCGGCGACGATTCGCTCCAAAGCGTCAATTGCCAGCGGCCCGTCGTGCGGCGGCGGCAGATCGAGCTTGGCTGAGCGGAAGACAATCCGCTCGATCGGCGTGCGGCGAGTTCCCTTCCACGCAGCTTGCATGCCCCGCGCGAGCTCGTCCGCCAGCGCCTGTCGCCCGGCCGGCGTGCCTTCGTTGTACTTGGCCGCGACCACGTCGCCGCTGCACCCGGTGACATACATCTGCAGCACGCCCGGTGTTTCCCGTTGCCGGGCGGTGCGGGCCATGCCCGGGAAGTCGTACGAGACCTCTCCCGCGCCGTAGTAGCTCATGGGGTGCGTCGCGTAGTACGACAGGGCCGCGAGCGGCTCGTTCCCCTGCCAGAAGCTGATCGTCTTGAGCTGCGGATCGATCTCGCCATCGGGCGCGTCGCGCACTGCCGGATCTCTCACGAGGCTGTAGCGATTGAACCGCGGCTTGCCATCGGCTCCTACCACACGCCTATTGCACGCCACACGTTCGACTCGGGCCTGTCCCAAACCGATGTGCGTTACCGGCTTGCTTTTGGCGAGCGATGCCCGCAATGCCTCCGCCGTGCGGGCCATCGCCTCCCGAAAGAACGCCGGATCGAACATCATTCGCTCCGCGCCGGCGGCGTCGAGCAACGTCTGGGCGGTCAGATCAACGTACGGCGCGTCGTGTTGATGCAAACACGACAGGAGCACCCGCTCGCGCGTTGTGCCGGCGGCTTTGGCCAAGGCGTCGCGAAACTGGTCGTAGGCATCGTTGCGCAGCTCGCACCAGTCGAGAGCCGCAATTACGAGGGGCTGGCCGCTGATGTCAGTGCCGCCGCTGGCCCGGGAATCTCCCGATACAACAGGCCCGCGAATCACCACTCCCAGGGCACTCAGCGGATCGAGAATCCGCTTCGCGGGCTCACGCAAGCCGCCGATCAGCGGGTGCCCCAAAGGTGGAGTAATGTCCGCCGAGAACGTCGCCAGGGTGAACTGGCTGGCAGCAGTCCGGCCGGCCAATCGGTCGCTCCAGCCGGCCGTGGCCAGGGCTGCACCGCCGGATGCCGCTTGGACGATGAATTCCCGACGATTCTGGAACATGGCGTTTCCTTTGAGGCGGTGCAGGCCGATTTCTGCGACTCAAAAATTAGCCCCCCGGAAGTTGTGCTGGAGGCTCTGCAAAGCCGCAATATAGCGGTGTATTGAGGCGGCTGGCCACCATTTGATCACCAGCGGGCCCGTGTGGGGCCCACATCGGCGAGTTAAGATCAGGGCTCGCCAAGCGAATTGACCATTTCGGCGGGGTCTCCGCTTTCTGGGGAATATTCCCGGGACCCGCCGGATCAAGACTCTCGGCTGAGGATTTTCGATGGCCCAGCATGACCCGCCGACACACTCTGCGGCGGATAACTTGCCGCAGGCGGATGGTGCCGCGGGCGGGGATCTTGCATCCCTGATCGTCGCGCATCACGCGGCGTTGTACCGGTACGCGTACCGGTTGTGCGGCTGTCCGACCGAGGCCGAAGACCTGACCCAGCAGACGTTTCTGATCGCTCAGCAGCGTCTGCATCAGGTGCGCGATGCCGAGCGAACTTCGGGCTGGCTTTATACGGTGCTGCGGAGTACGTTCCTCAAAAGCGTCCGCCGGCAGCGGCCCCTGAACGCGGCGTCGGCGAACGTCGAGTTGGAGGAGGCGGCTGGCGTACAGCCGGAGGTGGCGAACGTCGAGTTGGAGGAGGCGGCTGGCGTACAGCCGGAGGTGGACGAGATCGATCGCGAGGCCTTGGCTCGCGCCATCGGCGAGCTGCCGGTGGAGTTTCGCCTGGTCGTACTCATGTACTATTTCGAGGATTTGTCGTATCAGCAAATTGCCGAACAACTGGAGATTCCTGCGGGAACGGTGATGAGCCGACTGTCGCGTGCGAAGCAGCATTTGCGCAAGCGTCTGGAGGCCCGCGACGCAGTCATGTCGCCCGATTCGACTGACACCTCTCCTCACGAGCCCGGCACCGTCTCACGCAATTCTCCCCTGCACGGCACCCGC
>JALORD010000445.1 GCA_025459145.1 Pirellulaceae bacterium
CGCGCCGAAGTGCAGGGACTGGCGCCGAAGCGCCGAGCTACAGGGAACAGTACTCTCTGTCCCCTGTTTTCCGTCCCCCGTCCCCTCTATCGTTCTACCGTCCCGCGCCGACGAGCTGCTTGTCCTTCTTCTTCTCGGCGATGATCTCTTCCTGGACGTTCGACGGCACTTTGGCGTACTTGGCCAGTTCCATCGTGAAAGTTCCCTGGCCCTGCGACATGCTGCGGATGTCGGTCGCGTAGCCGAATGTTTCGGCCAGCGGCACTTCGGCCACGATGTTCGTGATGCCGTCCCGCATGTCGGTGTTGACGATCATCCCCCGCCGGCTGATCAAGTCGCCCGTGATCGGACCCTGGAAATGCTCCGGGCATTCGATCTCGACCTTCATGATCGGCTCGAGCAGGGCGGGCTTCGTGTCCATGAAGTGCTCGCGGAAGCAGCCTTCAGCGGCCGTCTGGAACGCCCGGTCGCTCGAGTCGACTTCGTGGTACGAACCGTCCTGCAAGACGACCTTCAGGCCCACCACCGGGTACTCGGCGACCGGCCCCTTCACGATGCTGTTCTTGAAGCCCTTTTCGACCGACGGAATGAAGTTCTTCGGAATGCGGCCGCCGGTCACCTCGTCCTCGAAGACGAAGTTCTCTTCCTGTTCGCCTTCCACCAGCGGCTCGAAGTAGCCGACGATATGGGCGAACTGACCGCTACCACCCGTCTGCTTCTTGTGCTTGTAGTTCCACTCGGCCTTCCGCGTGGGCGATTCGCGATAACTCACCTTCGGCGCGCCTACCTCGAGCTCGACTTTGTACTCGCGGCGAATCCGCTCGACGTAAATATCGAGGTGCAACTCGCCCATCCCCGCGATGATCGTCTCGCTCGTCTCTTCGTCGTTGAAGACGTTGAACGTCGGGTCTTCCTTGCGGAACCGCTGCAGCGCCTTGCTCATCTTGTCGGCGTCCGCCCGGCTGGTCGGCGTGACCGAAACCTTGATGACCGGCTTCGGAACGAACATGCTTTCGAGCGAGCAGTACTTGTTGTCGGCGGCGTAGGTATCGCCGCTCGCGCAGTCGATCCCCATGATCGCCACGATATCGCCCGCCTCGGCCGTATCGACTTCTTCCCGCTTGTCGGCGTGCATTTTTACTATGCGGCTGAAGCGGTCCTTCCGTCCGGTGCGCTGATTGAAGACCATGTCCCCCTTGCTCACCTTTCCCTGATACACACGGAGGAACGTGAGCTGGCCGAACGGATCTTCGACGATCTTGAACGCCATGCCGACGAACGGCTTGGTCGGATCGGGCTCGAGCTTGAACTTCTCAGCCGGATTGTCCCATTTGAGCGCCTGCACATCGCGCTCCAGCGGATTGGGCAGATAGCGCACGATCGCGTCGAGCAGCGGCTGCACGCCCTTGTTCTTGTGAGCCGTGCCCACGAACACCGGCGTAAAGCCTTGCTGCTGCACGGCGTGCTTCGTGACCTTATAGATCAGTTCTTCGCCCGGCTCTTCTTCGGCCAGGAGCATCTCCATCAGCTCGTCGCTGTACATGGCCAGCGTTTCGAGCATGATGTGCCGATACTTCTTCACTTCTGCTTCGAACTTGGCCGGCACTGCCTCTTCGCGGACGGTCTCGCCCTTTTCGCCATCGAAGTAGTAAGCCTTCTGGCGGATCAGGTCGATCATTCCCTCGAACGTCTCGCCGCCCCCCATCGGGTATTGCAGCAGGCACGCGTCGACGCCCAGCTTGCTCTTCACGTCGTCGACGATCGAGAAAGGCCGCGCGCCGGTCCGGTCCATCTTGTTGATGAACGCCAGGCGCGGAATGTGATACCGCTTCATCTGGCGGTCGACCGTCATCGACTGCGATTGGACTCCGCCGACCGCGCAGAGGACGAGAATCGCCCCGTCGAGCACGCGCAAGCTTCGCTCCACCTCGATCGTAAAATCGACGTGGCCGGGCGTGTCGATCAGGTTCATGTGCGTGGTTTCAATATTGCCCGCCGCATCCTTCCGCGGGCCTTTCCACTCCAGGTGCGTGGCGGCGCTGGTGATCGTAATTCCGCGCTCCTTCTCGAGCTCCATGTGATCCATGGTCGCTCCGTCGCCGCCCCCTTTGACCTCTTCGATCTTGTGGATGCGCCCCGAGTAATAGAGGATCCGCTCGCTCAGCGTGGTTTTACCCGAGTCGATGTGCGCCGAAATACCGAAGTTACGTACTTTCGTGAGGTCCATACTGCACCTGGTGGGCCGCAGGGAATGGCCTTCGATGGCTCCCCCTGCAGGAAATCTCAAACGCGGCCGCAACCAGCGGGGAGAATCGTCCTCCTCCGCAGCGCGAGCCTGCACAAAACTAACCGGCCAGATAATCCTGGCCTTGGCAATCATTCGCCTGGCGGACACCCCGAGCGTGCGGGCACGCCTTGCAGCGATCTGTCTGCAAAACGAGCGCCAGTCGCTGGAAGGTGGGAGAGAAACGGGCGGCGGCACGCTGCCTGCATGCCCCCTCTCGCTGCCATTTGTCCGCCGGCAGGCCAATGCTCCAAATAACCATCTTATCCGATCGGCCTTAGCTGGAAAGGGCAAACGGAATGCCCGGCATTCCCGCCAAGGTAAATTCACACTTTCGTCACGGAGGCGGCTGATTCATTTGTTCACATAGGCAAGCGAGCAGCCAATTCGGAGGGTTCAGTCCATCCACTTGCCGATGGCGCTACGCCGATTTACCTGCCAAAAAACCCGTGCTAAAGGCGGCTTGAAAGTTGTACCCCCCGATCGGCCCGTCCAGATCGAGCACCTCGCCGGCCAGGTAAAAGCCAGGGATCAGCTTGCTTTGCATGGAGCGGCTGTCGACCTCAGCCAGCGAGACGCCGCCCGCGGTTACCTCGGCCTTGGCGAACCCGCGAGTCCCCGAAAGCGGGACCATCGCTCCTTTAAGCACACTGACCAGCCGGGTCCGCCCCGCTTTGGGCAACTCCGCCAGCTTCAAGTCGGGCGCGAGGCCCGCCAGCCGCAAGAGCTGCTCGACCAGTCGCCGGGGAAGCTCGGGAGCGATCGCCGCGGCGAGCTGTTTCTTGCCATCGCGAGCGGCCAGGTCGCGGAGGTTCGCTTCGAGCTGGTCGGCTCGCACGTCAGGCAAAAAGTCGCAAGCCAGGACGAGCGACCGCGGATCGGCCGCCGCCGTCACGGTCCGGCTGATGTCCAGAATCGCCGGTCCCGACAGGCCAAAGTGGGCCAGTAGCACCGAGCCGCGCCGCTCGTCGAGTGGTTTTTTCTGGCCGGGGGCGATCGATTGGCCGTCGCTCGATGCCCAGATCGTTACGCGGAGGTCGGGAATCGTGATTCCCGATAGCTCGCGGACCCAGGCGGCGTCGGTCGTGAGCGGGACGAGCGCCGGTCGCGGCGGCACGATCGTGTGGCCGAAAGCCGCGGCGAAGGCATACCCATCGCCGGTCGTCCCACTGCCAGGATACGACTTGCCGCCAGTAGTAAGAATGACAGAGCGCGATTCGAGCACCTCTCGCGGCGAATCGGTCTCCCGCCCGCGGCGAACGGTAACGAGAAACCTGCCCGTCTCTCGTTCGTTGGACCCTGCCTCCGGTGCTACGTCAGTTCCCTGTCCCCCGTCCCCCGTCCCCTGTCCTCTGCCTCCGACTTCCACCCGCTCGACGGCCGCCTCCACGAACAACGCCGCCCCACTCCGCCGCAGCCGGGCAAGGAGCGCCTCGACCACATCGACCGCGCGGTCGCTCACGGGAAAGATCTTGCCCGTCTCTTCGACCTTCGTCGGCACCCCCTCATCCTCGATCAGCTTCACCAGATCGGCGGGCCCGAGCGCCGCCAGAGCCGAGTGGAGGAACTTCCCCTGCTCGCGATACGCCCGCACGATCCCCCGCTCGTCGGTCGCCTGCGTCAGATTGCAGCGTGTCCCGCCGCTCATCAGGATTTTGACGCCCACCTTGCGATTCTTCTCGACGAGGAGCACGCGTCTTCCGCGCTCGGCCGCGACCGCCGCCGCCAAAAGCCCGGCGGCTCCGGCGCCGATCACGATCACGTCGTAAACTTCGTTCAAGCGTGCGTCGCTCGTGGCCGCGGCCGCCAACGCCATCGAGTCCGTCGAATCTGCCCGCTCGTTGGTCATGAGGGGCTATCGTAGCGACGCCGCCTCTTGCGGTCACCCTGCAGTCCAGAATGCGGCCGGGGCCGACCTGCTATTCCCGTGCTTTCTCGCGCTCCAGCTCCAGCCGAGCCTCGCCCAGCTCCTTCTCGGCAGCCAGGACATCGCTGGGCGTGGCGATCTCGGCGGCGACGCGTTGTTGGGCCACATTGAGCTGCTGCGCGCGCAGCGCGACCAATTGTTCGAGCGCCGCGCGAAGCTCCCCACGCTTTGCAGCCGTCCGCGCGAATTCGGCTTGTGCCGCTCGCCACGCGATCTCTGCTTCGAGCAGCTCGCCCGTGGATGCGATTCCCGCCTGATG
>JALORD010000073.1 GCA_025459145.1 Pirellulaceae bacterium
CTCCGATTCCTTCACCAGACCGACGGAAATGCCGGCAACGGGATTGCTGATCGGCACACCAGCCGCCATCAGGCCCAGCGTGGCGCCGCAGACGCTGGCCATACTCGAACTGCCGTTGGATTCGAGAATGTCGGAAATGACCCGAATCGTGTAGGGGAATTCTTCCGGCGACGGGAGCACCGGGTTCACGCTTCGTTCGGCCAGTGCACCGTGGCCAATTTCGCGGCGGCCCGGCCCACGAATCGGGCGGACTTCGCCAACCGAAAACGACGGGAAGTTGTAGTCCAGCATGAACTTCTTGCTGTACTCTTCCTGCAGGCCGTCGACCCGCTGCTCGTCGCGCGAGGTGCCGAGGGTCACCGTGATCAAGGCCTGCGTCTCGCCGCGCTGGAACACGGCCGAGCCGTGCACCCGCGGCAACACATCGACCGCGCACTCAATGTCGCGGAGCGTGCGGTAATCGCGGCCATCGGGGCGAGTGCCGCTGAGGATCAGGTCGCGTACGACTCGCTCGACCAGTTCGCTCCAGGCCGTGCTGAACACTTCCGGACGAATGGCATCGGGGGCGGCAGGATCGGGAATGAATTCCAGACGCGCCTTCTCCTTGACCGCCTTGACCGCTTCGGCCCGGGCCTGCTTGCCGACGGTTTGCTTGGCGGCTTTCAGTTCGTCGTAGAAGCGGCTCTTCAGGTTGGCGTCGAGTCCCGTATCCGGCGGCGGCACGAACTCCTGCTTTTTGACGCCGACCTTCTCGTACAGTTCCCGCTGGAGGGCGATCACCTCTTTGATCGCCGAGTGGGCGAAGAGCACTGCCTCGAACATGTCGGCTTCGCTCATTTCGCGGGCGAAACCTTCGATCATCGCGACGGATTCTTCTGAACCGCTGACGATCAAGTCGAGGTCGCTATTTTCCAGATCATCGTGCGTCGGGAAAGCAAGGAACTGACCATTGACGCGGCCTACCCGGACGCTGGCAATCGGCCCCTGGAACGGCAGCGGGGAGATAAAGAGCGCCGCAGCCACGCCATTCATCGCCAGGACGTCGCCGTCGTTCTGCTTATCGCTGGCCAGGACGATCGCCTGGCACTGCACTTCGTCGCGATACCCTTTGGGAAACAGCGGACGAATGGGCCGGTCGCAGAGCCGGCTAGTGAGCGTTTCTTTGGTCGTGGGACGGCCTTCCCGCTTGATGAATCCGCCGGGAAACTTGCCGGCTGCCGCGGTCCGCTCACGATAGTCGCAGGTGAGCGGGAAGAAATCGATCCCCGGCCGGCCGGGTCCGCCGGTGGCGGTGTTGATTGTCACGGTTTCGCCATACTGAGCGATCACCGCCGCATGAGCCTGTTTAGCGAGATAACCGGTTTCGAACGAGAGAACGCTATTGCCAATCTTCTTTTCGACGCGGACTTTGGTCACTTCCTTTTCCTGCCTTTACAGTTGCGTCCGACAGCGCGCGGAACGGGTGTTAAATTAGCGAGAACTTCGCGAAGAGGTATGTCCCAACGCATTTGGGACCGCTACCAAAGAGCGGCCGAAAGGCCACTCCGCCCTGCACCGACCGAGAGCGGCGTGCGGACGAATCGCGACAAAGATGACGAGTACGGCGATGACAACGGCGGCAGCGAGTACGGCGGCTTTTTATCGGGCGAAGCTTGCCGGGGGCAATCTACGCTTTTCTCCGGTGCTGTGATCCGTCTGGATCGATCCCGCAGCACTCCCTACCGAATCCATGCGCCGACCTGACCGCCAGGTGCCAACTGCCAACCTACTTGCGGATACCGAGCTTCGCGATGATATCGAGATAACCCTGCGGGTTCACCCGGCGCAAATAATCCAGCAAAGTTCGCCGCCGACTTACCAGGGCCAGAAGCCCTCGCCGGCTGGCGTAATCCTTCTGATGCGTTCGCATATGCTCGGTCAAATTGTTGATCCGGGCGGTTGCAACCGCAATCTGCACCTCCGGCGATCCCGAGTCAGACTCGGCCCGCCGGTACTCTTCGATCAATTCCCGCTTCCGCTCTTTGGTGACTGTCATTTGGTCTGCCGTGATTCCTCCACGCTCGCCGGCCCACGGGACCGGCATAGGTGCGACGAATCTCCTTCTACGACTGCACGCGCTTGCGGACTGTGTGTCCGTTGAACCTAAAACTCCAAAAACGATAAGCGTCTTAATGTATCACTCCTACGAGCGATTGCAAGGGCAAGCCGCGGGCGGTTCACGAGCAGCCCACCGGGCGACGTTAGTCGTTGGCAGACAAGCAGTTGCAACCTGTCGGCCGTGACCCTTCCGATTCCCAAGCGAACCCCTTGCGTATGACCGCCACGGCGCTCCCCGTTCCGGCTGGTTTGGCGAAAATAATCCGGCTGGCTGCGCCGCGGGTCCGTTTCAGAATAGACGATACCCCGACGAACTGCCGCGCATCGGGTCTTCCAGCCCCGGGGGACGTCCTGGCGCGAATTCGGGCGACTGGCGATCCGCAGGTTCGCGCGCTTGACGGCCAATCGACGTTGTGAGTAGGCTTAAGCAGTGAGGTGGGAAGTTTGAGTCGACCGGGCAACGAGCCATGACAGCCATTCTACGTGGCCAAATACCTATCCACCGAGCCACTCCATCCCGAATTCTCTACGGGCTGTTGCTCATCGCTGCTTGTCAGACGCCACTTCCCTGGTGCCACTCCCACGGCTCGCTTGCCGGCACAGGGACCCTTGATTCCAGTTGGATGAGTACTCACCTACGTACTCACCACGGGGCGATGGACACCATTCCTCAGGCTTCTTTGGGGTGGCATTGGCATTTGGACTACGCCCGGTTGCCAGCAGAATGTCCGGGTCAGCGTTCTCAGGATGAGCCGGAACGACTTCCAGGCAATAGTGCCGGGGAACTACTGGTAACCTCGATCGCCCGCACGGCGACCGAGGTTACTTCATTCAACGCGGTCGACTTAGTTGCGGATGCCGGCGTTTCGTACGAAGCGTCCGCAGCACGTCGCTGGCCGGCCCAATTCTTTAGCGCTTCTGCGCCCACGGTGCCTCTGTCAGTGCGTTTCTGCGTCGCGCGCTGCTAACTCCGCACGACGACAGTTCGCACGACGGGTAGCCCCGCTGCTGGGGCGTTCTGCATACGCGCGAACTGGCTGACGATCCTTCGTTACTCGGTCTCTATGCGCACTTGGAGGACCTTTTCATGCACGCTGCCTGGCCCCGTGTCGTTCGAAATACTCATCTCGGCTGGATTCTGCTCGCCGTTGCGGCTGTCATCGCTGTTGGATGGTGGTACCGAGCGACGATGGTCCATTCCGACGCGATTTCTACTGCCGATTCTGCGATTGCCGCAACGGGCACCGACGAGGCTCCCCGCGAATCGGGCCCGACCGTGGTCGAACTTCCACGCGAACTGTGGGCAGCCGCGGAGTTGGAGTTCGCACCGGTAAAGCGCGGAAGCTTTGTAAAAACGGTGGAACTCACCGGCAAAATAGCCCTCAACGAAGATCGGGTAGCACATATTTTTCCGCTGGTCGACGGGCGGGTCGACGAAGTCCGGGTCAAGCTTGGCCAGCATGTGAAGCAAGGGGACCTGCTGGTCGTTGTCCAAAGCAAGGAGGTTGGCCAGTCGATGCTGCAGCTGTTTCAAAACCGTCTGCAACGGGACTTCGCCGTGGTCAAGGATCGCTGGACGCAATCCGTGGCGGAGAACACGCAGACACTGATCAACTTGATTCGCGAAGGAGCATCGATTGACGAGATCGAAAAGCAGTTGCAAGGGCGGCCGATCGGTGAGTTTCGCGACAAGCTGATGACCGCCTATATCGGTCACTACAAGGCCAAACGGCATCTCGACCGCCTGGCACCACTTTCCGAAGGTGGAGCGGTCACCGGTCGTCAGCTGCTGGATGCGGAGTCGGAGTGGAACGCGTCCCGAGCGACTTTGCAGTCACTCATCGAGCAATTGCAGCAAGAGGCGCAGCAGTCGTCGACCGTTTCGACGCAGGCCCTCAAAGAACTCGAGACCCGGGTTTCCGTCGATGAAACGAATCTCAAGATCCTGGGTTACACGGAGGCAGAAATCGCTAACGTTGATCCGGCGAAGCAGGGTGAAACGATCTCGCATTACCCGGTCACCTCGCCCTTCGACGGGACGATCATCACGAAGGATGTTGTGCTTTTGGAACGAGTCGGACCGGAGCGGCAGATTCTGAGCATTGCCGACCTGTCGACCGTGTGGGTCGCGGCCGACATTTACGAGGAGCATCTGCCGCTCCTCTCGCAACTCGACGAGCAGAAGGTGCTGCTTCGCAGCAGCGCCTGGCCCGGGCGCACGTTTGAGGCCCAGATCTTTTACACGGGAGATCTGGTCGACGAGTCCACCCGCACGGTTTCGATGCGGGCGATCGCCGACAATCGCGAAGGGCATCTCAAGCCGGGCATGTTTGTGAATGTGGAGTTTCCCGGTCTGACCACGGCGGACGTGCTGCAAGTTCCCAAGTCGGCCTTGCTCGATCACGAAGGGAAGACCTTCGTCTTTGTCGTTGCGGACGAAGGACGCTTCGAACGGCGAGATGTCCAGGTCGGCCAGCAGAATCGCGAGATGTCCGAAATCCTCAGCGGTTTGCAAGCGGGCGAGTCCGTCGTCAGCCAGGGAGGATTCGCGCTCAAGTCACGGATGCTGGCGGAACTCTTGAGCGAGTGAACGTCGGCCTCCGGCAACGCAGTTCGCAAGTCCTTCCCTTCCCAGGTCAGGTCGAGGAGCCTCAGGTGGTCAATCTCATCATCGAATGGTCGCTCGAAAATCGCTTCATCGTGCTCTTGTTGGCGGTGGTCCTGTTGGGGGTGGGCGTACTCTCCGCCATGACGTTGCCGCTGGACGCGGTCCCCGACCTGACCAACGTGCAGGTCCAGGTGCTTACGACTTCACCGGCGCTCGGGCCGGTTGAGGTGGAGCAGTTCATTACGTTCCCCGTCGAGAACGCGATGAGCGGTCTTCCGGGCGTGAGCGAAATCCGCTCGATCAGCCGGTTCGGCCTGTCGGCCGTTACGGTGGCGTTCGAAGACGGCACCGACATCTACTGGGCCCGCAACCTGATCAACGAGCGTTTACAGCAGGCACGAGAAAACATCCCACCGGGAATGGGAGATCCACAGATGGGGCCGATCGCCACCGGCATGAGTGAGATCTATCAGTTCGAGGTGCGGGCCAAGCCCGGATTTGAATACAACCTGATGGAGCTGCGTACCATCCTCGACTGGCAAATCGCATTTCAATTGCGAAGCATTCCCGGCGTCATCGAGGTCAATACGTTTGGCGGCGAACTCAAGACGTACGAAGTGCAGGTCGACCCCCACAAACTCCTCAATTACGACATCTCGCTTAGCCGGGTATTCTCCGCACTTGAGGAGAACAACGCGAATGCCGGCGGTGGATACATCGCCCATGGCGCGGAACAACGGCTCGTTCGCGGCGAAGGGCTGATCGGCTCGCTCGACGACATTCGCAACATCGTGCTCGACAGTCGCAGCGACGGCACGCCGATCCGCATCTCCGACATTGCCGAGGTTCAGTTTGCACCCATGCTGCGTCAGGGCGCGGTCACGCGCGACGGTGATCGCGAAGCGGTTACCGGGATGGTGATGATGATCATGGGGGGCAACTCGCGGCAGGTCGTGGAGGACGTCAAGCACAAGATTGCCGCGATCGAGGCGACCCTGCCCGAGGGGGTGTACATCGACACCTTCTACGATCGGACGGAGCTCGTCGAGAAGACGATCCATACCATTGCCGAGAACATCGGCGTCGGCGTGCTGCTGGTGGTCATCATGCTATTCCTGTTGCTCGGCGACTTTCGCGCGGGCCTGATTGTGGCCGCGGCGATTCCTCTGTCGGCCATGTGTGCGTTTATCGCCATGCGCTACGCGGGCGTGTCCGCCAACCTGATGAGCCTGGGGGCCGTCGACTTCGGCGTGATTGTCGACGGCGCGGTCGTGATGATCGAGAACGCCGTCCGTTCGGCCAGTCGCTATCAACGCGACTACCCGGGGAAATCGGTCCCGAAGTCTGTGTTCAAGCAGTCGGCGCAAGAAGTCGGAACCCCCATTCTTTTTGCGGGGCTGATCGTGATCATCGTGTTCCTGCCGATCCTGAGCCTGCAGGGGGTCGAAGGGAAGATGTTTCGCCCGATGGCTTTCACATTCATGTCCGCTCTGACCGGGGCCCTGGTCCTCTCGGTCACGGTCATGCCGGTCATGGCGTCGCTGTTCCTCGCGCGGTGGGTGAGTGCCGACGATACCTGGCTCGTCCGTCAGCTGAAGCGGCTGTACGAACCGCTGCTGGCCTGGGCGATGGCCCGCCCGGTAACGCTGCTGGTGTCGTCGGTCGTAGCATTTGGCATAAGCGTGGTAATCGCGACCCAGTTTGGCGTTGAGTTCGTTCCCAAGCTCGACGAAGGGGATCTCGCGATCCAGGCGGTCCGGCTCCCCAGCGTGTCGCTCGAAAAGTCGCTCGAAATGACCCGCAAGATGGAGCGAACGCTACTGACCTTCCCGCAGGTCGAGAGTGTGATCTCAAAAACTGGACGCCCAGAGATCGCCAACGACCCGATGGGAGTGCACCAGACCGACCTTCTGATTCGCCTGAAGCCGCCCAGCGAGTGGAAGGAGCCGATTACCAAGGAGGCGCTGGTTACCGCCATGCAGGAAGCGCTCGAACGCGAAGTTCCCAGCAATTCCTACGGCTTTACACAGCCCATCGAACTACGGGTCCAGGAACTCGTGGCGGGAGTCCGCTCGGATGTTGGCCTGAGTTTGTACGGCGACGATCTCGATGTGCTCAAGGTGGAAGGCGACAAGATCGTCCGGGTTCTCAATCAAGTGCCGGGCGCAGCCGACGTACAAGCCCAGCAGATCGCCGGACTTCCCTACCTGCGAATCAAGATCCGGCGCGATGCGATCGCCCGCTATGGCATCAATGCCAGTGCCATCCTGGATGCCGTGAGTGTCGTCGGCGGTAAACCTGTGGGCGAAGTATTCGAGCAACAACGACGTTTTCCCTTGCAAGTTCGACTGGCCCCGGCATCCCGCGAGGAGATCGAGCAGCTGCGGCAACTCAAGATCGACGATCCGCAAGGACGCCAGATTCCCATTTCCCAATTGGCCGACATCGTGGTCGAGGATGGCCCCTCCGAGATCAGCCGGCACGCCATCCGCCGACGATTGCTGATCCAGTGCAATGTGCGGGGCCGCGACCTGGCCGGCTTTGTGAACGACGCTCAGCGAAAGGTGGGCAGTGAGGTCCAACTGCCGGCGGGCTACTCGCTGATGTGGGGGGGCCAGTTTCAGAACCTGCAGCAGGCCACGCAGCGGCTGATGATCGCCGTGCCGGTGGCCCTATTCCTGATCTTTTCGCTGCTGTATGTCACCTTCAATTCTGTGAATTTGACGCTGCTTATCTACCTGAACGTCCCGATCGCGGCAACCGGCGGAATACTTGCCCTGTGGTTGCGCGACATGCCGTTCTCGATCTCGGCCGGCGTGGGTTTCATCGCCTTGTTTGGCATTGCCGTGATGAACGGCGTCGTCCTCATCGAACATATCCGCCACTTGCGGACGCACGGGCGCGATCAGCGTTCGGCGGTGGTCGACGGCTCGATGGACCGGCTCCGGCCGGTGCTCATGACCGCGACGTGCGGGGCCCTCGGCTTCGTCCCGATGGCAATTTCGGGGAGTGCCGGCGCGGAAGTCCAGCGTCCTTTGGCGACGGTCGTGATTGGGGGGTTGATCACCTGCACGATCCTGACCTTACTTGTGCTGCCGACGATCTATCGTTGGTTCGAGCCGAGTGAGTCCACGGAAGCGACAGAGGGTTCCCCGCATTGATCTGTTGCAAACGTGGGGATGGCATCGGTTGTCGTCGCCTGATTCCCGAGAGAAGACACCATGATGGACGCGGTCGTACCACTCAAGCTGGCGGATGTGGAGCGCCTGCGCATTCTCCTTCACTCGATCGAGACGAACTTCGCCGAGCTGCCTCGACTTTGGGTGGTAGTTCCCGATGAACAGCTTCCATCCATCTCGCGTCAATTGCCGCGGCAAGACCTCCTCCGGCTGGTTCCCGAGACCACCATTGTTCCGGAATTCCGCCGCTACCGCGTTAAGGGGTGGTACAAGCAACAATTGATCAAGCTGGCGATGGCGGACCATGTCGCGACCGATCTGTATCTGCTCATGGATGCCGATGTAATTTGCGCTCGCCCCGTCGTGGCAGCAGACTTGGCAATCGACGGCCGGGGGAAGTGCCATCGATATTCCGCAGCGACGCACGAGCGCTGGTATTCGTGGGCATCCCGCGTGCTGGCTCTCCCAAAATCGTGGTGGAAGCACGGTGTGACTCCGGCGGTCCTTCATCGTCAGGGCGTGCGATTGCTGGCAGCCTATCTCGAGGACCGCTCGCCGCGGCCTGGTCCCCAGATTTGGCTGCAGACCAAATTGCAATCCGCTTTTCGAGCGGTGTCCGGCAGAGGCCGGTCTTGCGCAAGTTGGCGATCCGTTCTGCTGGAGAGTCTTCCCTGGACCGAGTACGCGTTATACTTCTCGTTCCTGGAGAATGCCGGGGAATTTGAGCGGTTCCATGTCGCTGTCGGTCAGAGTCTTAGCGGCCACTGCCTTTGGCAGCGAGACAATTTTGACCACTGGCATCCCGCGTGTTCGCAAATCTCCGCACCGTTCATCGTCGCCCAGTCAATCAGTGGCGTGCCTCCCGAACAGATTTACGAGCGGGTGAAGCCGCTCTTCCAAGCGAAGGATATCCAAGGATCTCTAGGGGCGTAGGCCATGGCTCGGCACCCTCTCACAGCCCGGCGAGGCCCAGACCGGGGCGCACCGCAACCACTTGGGGTCAGTCCATGGGCGATCGAGAAGTTGTGTCCTCGCTAGCGCTCGATGCCTATGGCAGACACGAACGATCCCGACATCTCGACACTGTCTTCGGTGCCGCTCGTGGGCGTGGCGGTGAACGCTTCGCTCGCTGCGCTGAAGATCGTCACCGGTGTGTTCGGTAATTCTTACGCCCTCATTGCCGACGGCATCGAGTCCACATCTGACATTGTCACTTCGCTGATTGTGTGGGGTGGTCTACGTGTCGCGGCAACTCCTGCCAACGAGCAACATCCCTATGGCTATGGCAAAGCCGAGGCCCTCGCCGGCGTGGTGGCGGCCCTAGCGCTCTTGGCCGCAGCCGTGGTGATTGCCGTGCAGAGCGTACGTGAAATCCTGACGCCGCACCATCTGCCGCATTGGTCGACACTGGTCGTCCTGGTGCTGGTGGTGGCCACGAAGGAAGGACTGGCACGTTGGGTCGGGCATATTGGCGAAGGAGTCGAGAGCACTGCCCTGCAAGCCGATGCCTGGCACCACCGATCCGACGCCCTGACATCGCTGGCCGCCTTTATCGGCATCACGATTGGGCTGATCGGCGGTCCCGGCTGGGAACCGGCTGACGACTGGGCGGCGCTGGCGGCCTGCGTGGTCATTGCCTATAGCGGTTTTCGGCTGCTCGGGATGGCCGGTCGCGACTTGCTCGACGCCGCCCCCTCCCAGCAGCTAGAGGCGGAGGTGCGCCGCGTAGCCGAGGGCGTTCCCGGCGTGAAGTGGGTCGAAAAGTGCCGGCTCCGCAAGAGCGGCACTTCGTACTTCGTCGAGATCCATGTGCAGGTCGACGGCATGATCACCGTCCGCGAAGGGCACGACATAGGCGGGCGAGTCCGCAGCGCGCTACGCGCTGCGAACTTGCGGATCGCGGATGCGTTCATTCACATCGAACCGTTTTCTTAGTAAGAGACGACATCAAAATTGCGTCTTCCTCGGAGAATGGGCCGTTGGCAACTTGTCGCGTGAGGGCTTCTGAGTCGCGAGGCGACTGGCGACGCGAGAAAAACGCGATACTACCCGCGTTCGTCAGGCAATCTGGAGGCGGTACATGAATTGGGTCTCATCAGCGGCATTGTCGGCACAGTTCGCGGGCGGGACGGCCGTGCTGGCGAAGTCTGGTGCCGAGGACGTCGCTGGTTCGAGCCGAGCGAATCTGCCGAGCCCTCCGAAAGTTCCGGACATTGATTTGTGCCGGACGTGAGGTCCGTGCACGGTGGGTGGCTAGCCGCCACTGGCGTCCCCTTTGCGGGCTTTGCGGCGAGGGGTGGCTGACGGTTCTCCGGTCAGGGATTGGTAGCGGTCGAGTTGTACGCGGCGGCGGTTGCCGTCGGCGTCGCGGAGGAAAATCGTCCGCCAGTTCGCAGCGACGTCGTCTCCATCGACCGCAAACTCGCGAATGTACCGGCCGCGGGCGGCGGCCGGCGTGCCAGAGGGCGGATTGCGGCGAGCGTGCTCGATCTCCTGCCGACTAACGAGGTGCTGCACGATTCCGGCCGCGTCGAGCCGGCTGTAGTACCCAGCGGATGTAAGCTCGTGATAGCGAAGGTCGATCTTCTTACGCGCGGCCCACGACGCATTGCGGCCCGACTTGTCGAGCACGAATTGCTTCGTGACCCAGTCGAGCGAACCGACCAGCGACTGCGGATCGTCGGCCAATGCGTCGAGCGTCTGTTCCCAGCGGCGGAGGACTTCGCGAGCCTCAACCGGCGCGTCGCCCTGGCGCTCGACAAATCGGCGGCAAGCTTCGAGGTAAAACCGCTGCAGGTTAAGCGCCGTGGCCGAGCCTGATCCCGACAGCCGCACGCGGGCCACGAGCGACGGATCGGCACAGATCGCGTGTAGCGAGGCCAGCGGCGACCGCACCCACGGCACGCGCGGCAACTGCCCCGCTTCCAGGCAATCGAGCACAAGCAGCGTCGTCCCGATCCGCAGATACTCGGCTGTCTCGCACATGTTCGAATCGCCCAAGGCAATCTGCAGCCGCTGCCGGCGCGAGAAGAGCCGGGCATACTCGCCCAGGACCAGCCCGGCATCGGCACTGACGACCTTGAAGATATGCCCCAGGCTCACGATCGGCCGGTCGCGGAGGAACCCGCCCAGCCCGACAACGCAGTTGAGCCGCGGAGCTTTGTCGGCTAGATGAAAGTTTCCCTCGTCATCGAGCAGGCCGCTCCCCGAGAGAATCGGCCGGCTGATCAAGAACGGCAGCATCTGCCTCCGGACGGGGACGAACGCCGTGAGCCACAGCACCGTGAACCAGACCGCCGCCAGCGGCGCAGTCACGAAGCGGGTCGCAATCGCCAGCACTCCCTCCAGCCACGCGGGACCGGTTGGAGTCTCATTGGCCAAATCGCGCAGGTCGCAGCCAAACAGCAGATGCGACAGGCGGGAAGGCTCGCGCACCAACCGCTCCGCCAGGAGATAAAAGACAGTCGCCCCCAGGGCGTACACAATCACGAGCCGATCGAGCACCCACAGGACGAACCAGGTCGAAAAGATCAGCGGCGCAAGCAGGACGAGCGCCGCTCGCCACAGCCACAGCCGCCACCCGGCGGCGAACGTCGCTTCGTAGTTTTCCTGCGCTCCGTAGACATTGCCCGCCGCATCTTGATCGTTTTTGACGAGCGCGGCGACGCCGACTGAGGCTTCGGCCGTGGCCTCGGCAAGTAATTCGTCCTGCGCCCGCTGCCAGGCGACCAGTTGGCGCGGCGAGCGGCACTCAGGCGTGGCCCCCTCGATCAGTCCGCCACCGACGGCGGGGCGCTCGGTCTCGAACCAGACGGCGCCCCCGGCAGCGTGAAAGACGCCTTCTTTCATGTGCCGCGCGGGGACCAGCGGCAGTCGGCGACGCAGAGCGGCAACGACATCGCGAAACAGTCCATAGCGACTGCTGCGGCCGCGCTCAGCCTGCTGCGGGACGACAAGTGCGTATTCGGTTTCCAGGCCAATCAGGCGCTGGAAAATCCCCGGCTTACTCGCCACCGTAGGGAACCACCGAGTCGGCCAGGTAGCTCTCGGGAGCCTGCTGGCTATCGTGCTCGATGGCGGTCAGGGCCCGCTCGACGTCGGGCGCTGTGCCGGGAAAAGTAGCTGGCAATACGGCAGGACGCGGAGTCGATTCGATCGTTAGGGCTGTTTCTGGCATGATTGGTCGCACCCCGAAAAGAGACCCGCGGACGAGATGGAGAGGAGCGGCGATGCGCTGGTTCCGACGAATTGGCCGACGCCACCAGCGCCTCCCGCACCACCTCTCATCGTAGCCACACGAGAAGGGGGGAGCAAGTTTGTGGGAAAGTGGTGCCGCGATACAGCGCGCGGGCCTGATTTCCAATCGCCCCATTGGCTTCCGTGGATTCGTCTAGACACGAATTGACCTCCCGGAGTAGGGTTCGCGGCGGATGTGGTGGTGAATCGTCGTGGTGCTAGCAGCGTCGAGGGAAGTACGATCATGCGAGCGACTGGAAATCTTCGATTCGGGGCAGCCAGGAGTGTGCACGGATTGGGGGCCAATCGGCGAATCATTCCGCGAGCGGCGACTCTTTGCCAGACGATCGTCCTCCTGTTTCTCGGCTCGAGCGCGGGCCTCGCGCAGGATTTTCGGATCGATACCGAAGTGTTCATCGGCAAGGAGAAAAAACCCGCGGCCGAGACGCTGACGCTGTTTGCCAGCGGGCAGATTTACGATTTCCTCCTGCAAGAGCCCGAAGAGATCACGCTGCTCGACCCCGTCCGAGGCCGACTGACGATGCTCGACAAGGCGCGGCAGATCAAATGCGGCCTGAATACGCAGGAGCTGCTCGATCTGTCGCTGGCTTATGAGACGCAGGCCGGCGAGTCGAAAGACGCGTTGTTCGGCTTTGCGGCTCGGCCCGATTTTGCCGTCACCAGCGAGGAGGTTCGCGAGAACGGGCAGGATCTCGTGAAGCTGAGCCTCGTGGGCAAGCCGCTGGAATATCACGCCGTCGGACGGCGTCCCGAGCGGCTCGAAGCGGTCCGCTCGTTCCGGTATTTCGCCGACTTCATGGCCCGGCTGAATTCACAGCGGCCGGGGAACTTGCCAGCGGGAGCGCGCCTGGAGTTGAACAAGCAGTTGGCCGAGCGCGAACTCTTGCCGGTCGAAATCACGCGGACGATTCCACCAACCAATCCGCTCACGGGGAAGCGCATCGAAGTCCGCAGCCATCACCTCGTGAGCTGGGCCCTGTCGGGGGAGGACCGCAAACGGATCGATCGGGCCGGGACGTACCTGGCCGAGTTTCGCGCGGTCAGCTTTGAGGAATATCGCCGGGCGATCGCTCAGCCCGTCGAAAACACGACCGACGAGCAGCAAGCGCGGCGGTAGCGGGCGGATAATCGCCGCGGGCGCGGGGCGAAACGGATTGGCGGTAATCGTTAAGCCGCGGCGCGCGACGGGAGCGAGAGCGGCTCGACGGGCGAAATCACCCGGGCCACGGCACCGTCCTGCCGGTAGATCTTGATCTGGTCTTCTTCGACAAACCAGATCGCGGCGCCGGCATCCCCTTCGAAGCGGCGGCCGCAGTAGGAGCCGTCGCGGATGAGGATCGTTTCGCGCCAATCGGTCGATTGCGAGCCTAACTCGGCAAAGGCTTGCCCCACTAACTGACGAACGCTTTCGGTCAACTGGGAATGTTGCATGCTCGAGCAATCCGCGCCTGTTACGATCCACTCGGTTGAACGTGCCCCAGGCACGCTCTGGCTCCCCCGCCGAGCAGGAGCGTAAGGAGGAATCGGCAGTAGCTGCCCCTTGCATTCGCCTTCTCGCCGACAACCGCCACAGCCAGCGCAGCTTTCCCAAATTGCCCCACGGCGATTACAGCCGAATCGTGCAGCGTCCCGCGGCGGCTGGCCGATGGATTGGCCATTAGCCGGAGCAAACTTCGCAGTTCCACGAGGAGCGAATTTCGATGGGCGACGATATGGACGTACAGGTGCAGGATCTGGCGATCGACGAGATTCGCGAGCTCTTGGTCGACGCGGGGGCCGATGTCTCGCCCGAGCAGGCCGAGCAGTTGGCGACCTTCATTGTGCAAGCCGGGGGCGTCGAACGGGCCCTGGCGGCGCTGTCGCAGATGCATCAGGTCCGCGACGCTGCGTAGTTCGGCGCTCGATGGCAATCAGCCGAGCAGCAGGACTTCGATCGTAGCGCCGGGAGCGAACGTCTGATCGCCCGCCGGAAAGTACGCCAGGCAATTGGCGTCGGCCAGCGTCCGGAGATCGCCCGAGCCTTGCCAGGGGAGGGGGGTGACGCGATGACTGCCCGGGCCCGGCTCAAGAGCAGCAGGCCAGTACGTCGGCCGGTCGCCTCGCTGGCGGTGTTCGTGGGTAAGAGTTGCGGTTGTGCGAGACAGGCCCCGGGGCTCGCGGCCGCTGAGCTTTTCGATGGCCGGGCGGACGAACAGTTCGAAACAGACGAGGCCGCTCACCGGGTTGCCCGGGAGGCCAAAGACGAGTGTCTGCCGGCCGCTAGGATGCCGCTTAACGCCAAACCAGAGCGGCTTGCCCGGCTTGAGATTCACTTTGTGAAAGACGTGGTCGACGCCGAGATCGGCCAGGACACCCGGCACGAGGTCGAGCGCGCCGGCCGAGACGCCACCGGAGAGGACGAGAACGTCGCTCTGCAGGCCAATCGCAATGTGCTCGCGGAGGCTGGCCGCATCGTCGCGGACGATCGGATGCGTCGCCGCCAGGGCCCCCGCGTCTGTGGCCAGCCCCGCCAGGAGCAGCGAGTTGCTGTTGCGGATCTGCCCCGGACCGGGCACTTCCCAGTGATCGACGAGCTCGTTGCCCGTCGCCATGACGAGCAGCTTTGGCCGCGGGATCGCCGCCACGCGCGGGATTCCGACCTCCGCCAGCAGACCGACTTCAATCGCCCGGAGCAGCTTGCCGGGCTCGAGGACCGTCTGCCCGCGGGCCAGCGACGCCGCGCGGCGCATGATGTTCTGGCCGGGCTTCACCGGGGACTGGAGGATGCGGACCGACGAGCCGGCCAGTGCCGTCTGCTCAACCATGACGACCGAGTCAGCGCCGGCGGGAATCGGGGCGCCGGTCATGATCCGCGTCGCAGCGCCCGGCTCGATGGTTCGCGTGGGGACC
>JALORD010000074.1 GCA_025459145.1 Pirellulaceae bacterium
GGAAAGCTGGCTCGCCGACACCAGATTCAGAGGCGAAATCGCCAACTGCGACCCAACCAAACTGGCGTCGCATCCTGCAATCGTCCACGGGTGCCATGTGGTTGGGAATCATGCTGCTGGAGCTTCCCTACCAGTTCACGCCACGCTTGGCCCCGGGCGGGAGTCCGTCTCTTTATGTAATCGGCGACTCCATCACCGCGGGGATGGGTGGAACCGAAGAATCGACCTGGCCAGAGCTACTACCGGAGAAAGTCGAGGCGCATAATCTCGCGCGGACCGGCGCGACGACGGCGATGGCGGTCGCCAGCCAGGCCAGCCAGGTTCCTCCGACGGGCAAACTCGTGCTCATCGAGATTGGCGGTAACGACCTGCTCGGCGGAACGTCTGCGGCGCAGTTTCGAGACGATCTCGATAAGTTGCTGGCGACGATTTCCCAGGAAAACCGTACGCTGGTGATGTTCGAATTGCCATTGCCACCGCTGTGCAACGCGTATGGTCGAGCCCAACGGGAACTCGCAGCGAAGTACAACGTCCGGCTGATTCCCAAACGAGTGCTCATCAGCGTCCTGGCCGATCGGCAGGCGACTTCCGACACGATTCATCTCACTGAGCACGGCCACCTGAAAATGGCGGATGCTGTGTGGCGAGTCATAGGCGGGGCGTATGCAGCGCGTTGACCACCAGTTCGCACCCACTACTCATCCCACGCATCGACGTGGAATGTCAGATCGAGTAGCGCCGTCGCCAGCAGCTTGCCTTGCGTATCGATACGCAGACTCTGGCTCGCTCCGCCCGCCAGCGCGTCGTAAAGCATGAAATTGAGCGCGAGTGCCCGCGGGAGCTCATAGCGTTCGACCCGTGAGGCACCGAGCGATCTAAAGAAATCTTGCACTCGGACAGCCGTAAGTCGACTCACCAGCAGCGCGTAGGCGTCCTCGTCGTGGGCCACCACGCCGATATTGGCATGGTTCCCTTTGTCGCCGCTGCGGGCCGACGCGAGCTCGCGTACGCGGACGGTCTTGCCAGTGCTCATGCGGCCCATTCTCCTGCAGGACGGACTTCCATTCGCGATTGGACCCGTTCTTTGGCGATCCGTGTGGGCCAGTACGCAAAGACAGGCCGCACCAGCGGACGGCCGGCTGCATATCCCGCCAGGCCGGCGGGGCCGCCCGTGATCAGCGGCGCGAACTGCCGGGTAAACGACTCAATCGCCTCACGCCGCGGATCGCTGGCCGTCACGCGTAAGACGACTTCGCCCGGGGGCTGATACTTGCGGTGAAAGAATGAGCCAGGTACGCCGGCTCCTGCTCCCAGTAGCTCGACATGCGTATGGGCCGGAGACAAGCCCGCCAACTGGCACCTCTCGAGGATAATTCTTCCACAAGCCTCTGCCTTTTCGCGGCAGTCGGCACCATAAACCAGGAGCGTGCCGCTGGCCATCCAGCCATCCCGGTAGGCGAGGGAGACCTTGTAGGTGTCTGGGGCAGGATTGCCTGTGGCTCCCCGAACCACCACTCGGTCAGGGCCCCCTGATTCGACTTCGACGGTCGTGAAATCGCAGTCGACATCCGGCGTCAGGTAGTGCGCCGGATCGCCGATTTCGTAAACCAATTGTTCGACGACCGTCCGGCGCGTGACGGCGCCTCCCGTCCCTGCGGGCTTGGTAATTGCCGAACTACCGTCGCTCGCCAGTTCGGCGATCGGATATCCCACATCGGCCAGCTCGTACTGGGACCAGTCGACACTATAGCCTCCGGTGACCTGAGCGCCGCATTCGATCAAATGTCCGGCCACCGTCCCGCCTGCCAACAAATCCCATGCATCCTTTGGCCAACCGAACTCGTGGAGGGCCGGTCCCAAGGTCAGCGAGGCATCGGCCACACGCCCCGAAATCACCACGCGGGCCTGCTGCGACAGAGCGTCGGCAATCGGCCCGGCTCCGAGATAGGCATTGGCCGCCACGATGTGCCGCGCGACGCGATTATTGCCTGTGGCATCGCTGGCTCGAGAATCGGCACCGGCCTGTCGCTCCACCAGGGCCGTGATCGGTTCGCCCGTATCAAGGTGCTGAAACTTCTCGCCCTGCGCGACAAGCTCATCGAGTTGGGGGAGCAAGTCGTCTCCTGATACACAGGCGACAGGCAATTTCTCCAAGCCGTGTCGGCTCAGCAATTGACCGGCCGCCCGAGCGCAGGCCTGCGGATTGACGCCTCCCGAGTTGGCGATCACGCGGAGTTGTGGCTGCCGCGAGATTGCCGGTGCGATCGACCGCAGAATCTCCAGGAAGTCCTCGGCGTACCCGGCGGCGGGGTCCTTCTCTCGCGCGCGGGCGAGGATCGACATCGTGAGCTCCGCCAGATGTTCGATCGTCAGGTAGTCAACCTCGGCGCGCTCCAGCAGCCGGCGCGGGGCGTCGATCCAGTCCCCCAAGAAACCAGCCCCATTGGCGACTCGAATGGTCCGCATGCCTGCTCCCTGCCTTTGCCGTCGACACGTTCGTCCGCTTGTTGGCTCGGGCGGATCGATTGTAGCACATGAACTGGATAACTCGGTTTACTGATTGTTGCCGTCGACGCGCCGGGGCTCGCGCGCACGTTGCTGCGGCGCATGTTTGCGTCGATAATTTCAATATGGCGATATCGCACAGTCTCACCCCGCTGGAACATGGGCGGCGAAATCCGCTCCTGGCGTGGAGCTTCTCACTCGCCACCCATCTGGCAACGCTGCTCGCCTTGTGGCTGCTGCTGGCGATCGCTTGGCCCACGCCCGAGTCGCTGCCGCGCGAGCGAAGAGCGTTCATCGTACTTAGGCCACGAAATGTTGCGGCGAGTGTATCGAACTCTCCAGAACCGGTGCGTCAAGATGACGTCGCCCTGAACGTGGCGACACCCCCGCCGGAGGGCTTCGATGCGTCGCTGACCCCTTCGTCCGACTCGGTTCTGCCAGCCAACGCCATTCCGCATCAGGCTGGGTCATCCATCTCACTGCCCCGTCTGCCCGACGAGCTCGGTGCGGGAAGCCAAGTCGTTACGACGCTTCGTCCCGCAGTGGGACCGAACGGACGCCCCAAACTGCCGTTTGCGATGATCGATGAGTTTGCGATGATCGATGAGACGGCAGTGTTGGCCGAGGATGCGAAGATTCCGCGCAAAGTTGTCCCGACGGGTCCTACCGCCGTGCTCGACATGTTTGGCGCGGCCGCCGAAGGCCGGTCGTTTGTATTCGTGATCGATCGGTCCCAAAGCATGGGAGGGGATGGTTTGGGAGGTATTGCTGCGGTCGCCAAACAGTTTGAGGCCAATCTGGCGGCGCTCTCGGCGGACCAGAGGATTCAGGTGGTGGCATACAACGAGTCGATTGCGTATTTCCAGCGGCGCGGGCTCCTACCCGCGACCGAAGAAAATCAGCGGGCCTTAGCTACTTACGTGGAACGACTCGCGGCCTTTGGCCCTACAGAACACGAACATGGGCTGCTGGCGGCCCTCACGCTGGAACCCGAGGTGATCTATTTGTTCACCGATGGGGGGGACCCTCACTTAAAACCTGGACAGATAGCCAGTATCCGCGAGCGGGCGGCCGAATCGTCCACGAGCGTTCACGTGATTCACTTCAGCCGAGACTTGGGGGAAATACCCGCCAACCACTTCCTACGTCGGTTGGCAGCAGAAAACGGGGGAACCTATGTCCTCGTCCGTCCGTAATGGGTGTGGCCCGGATAATGGCTTGGGCCGCCGCGGCCGCGGTCATCCTCGCCTTGTCGCAGGAAACCGGGCTTCGATACCATGAGTGGCGAGAGTTCACCTTTTAGATCAAGGGAAGAGACATGCATCGAAGTTGGGGAAAACTGTTATACCGCGGCGGCCTGGGGGCACTGGTCCTGGCGACGGCTGTCTGGAGCGCTGGCTGCAACAGCGCGAAGGTCGACACTGCAGGGGATGACCACGGCCACGAACATGGCGAGCACGACCATGGCGATCATGACCATGGCGACCATGACCATTCGCACGATCATGCCCATGGCCCGCATGGTGGCGAAATCATCGAAATCGGCGACGAAGAGTACCACGCCGAGTATTTGAAAAACGACGATGGCACGGTCACGGTCTACGTGCTCGATGCGTCGATGAAGAACGAAGTGCCAATTGTTGCCGAAGAGATCGCGATCGATACGAAGATCGGCGATCAGGCGAGCACGTTTAAGCTGGCCGCGATCGATCGGAGCGAGGGGGAAGAGCCAAAGACGGCCAAGTTCGAGATCGTCGACAAACAGCTGACGGGCGTGTTATCGTCGTTGAGCGACGGCGTAACGGCCATGCTCAAGCTCGAAATCAACGGCAAGCCCTATGAAGCAAAGATCGAAAAAGTTGATCATCACCACTAGTCGATGATCGACGCTCGTTAACGTGTTATCGAGGGGCAGTTGCCGGTTCAAGGAATATGCTCCCTGGGGCAAGAAATGCCCGGGGCGGGCCCGATTGACCCGCCCCTTTCCGCGACTTTGCGTGCCGCCGGTCACTTGACCTCAATCTTCCGCGGCACGGCTCGCTCGGTCTTGGGCAGCGTCACTCGCAGGACGCCGTCCAGGAACTTCGCTTCGACCTTCCCTTCCTCCACCTCGGCCGGCAGAGCGAACACCCGGCGGAACGCGCCGTAGCGCCGTTCGACCTGATGGAAGGTCTTCCCCTTCTCTTCCTTCTCCTCACGTTTCTCGCCGGTGATCCAAAGCGCACCACCGTGCATTTCGACCTTCACTTCTTCCGGTTTCATGCCGGGAAGTTCAACCGCGACCTCGACCGCTTTTTCGGTTTCGGTCATGTTCGCTTCGGGGGCGAAGTCGCCCATGCGCCCGAAGGTTCCCGCTTCCGGTCCCACGATTTCAGCCATCCACTTGGGCCACCGTGGTTCAAACTCAAAGAGTTGGGGGAAGCGGTGAGTAAAAGGAGTCAATGTGCGTGTCATGGCTACTCCTCCTATGTGAACGACGGCCGGTCCGCTCGCCTCGGGCGAACCACTCGGCAGTCTCGTTTTTCCCCAATTCTCCTGAATGCTCTCGAAATCTCGCTCCTTGTTCGGTCCAGAACGATTATGGGGCAACTACCATGCCTCCACTTCCGGTTCCACTCCAGTTGAACCCGACGGCAGTCAAGTCGCCCTAAACATCAACTTCTCGACAGCTAGGGCCAACACGACGCCGTGAATTGTTTGTAGTTTGCTGATCGCGATTCGCGTGAATAGGCAAATGTGCCGTACGAGCGCGCGCGACTGTGACGATATCGCACATGGGACAGGGATGCGATGATTAACAAACGGCGCTGGTGCTATCGCGAGCCTGGCGTCGGGACCGGCGGGGGGCGACGAGGTTCGTAGCGGCAGCAGTCTACCGGGCACACGTCGTGACTAGGTCCGAATTGCCCGAGTGCCAATCGGACCGGCGCCTCGCTCATCCGCTCTTCCACGAGTTCCCGGATCATCCGCACAAAACGCGGATGAGTTCCTGCCGTCCCGGCTCGAACCAAATTGACACCTAGTTCCTGAGCCTTGCCCTGGGCCTCCGTATCCAGGTCGTAGAGGACCTCCATGTGATCGGAAATGAAACCGATGGGGACAATGACGACGTCGCGCAGCAGATCTCCACTCGCTCGGCCGCTGTCAGTCAGTGTCTGCAGCATGTCGAGCACATCGGGTTCGAGCCACGGCTGATTGGGCGGTCCGCTGCGGCTTTGATACGCCAAATCCCATCGTGGCAGCGATAGTTCCTCGGCCACCAGTCGCGACGCCTCGCGAAAGTGGGCTTCGTACTTGCAATTCTCGGCCATCGCCTGCGGAATGCTGTGGGCTGTGAACAGGACGAATGCGCGCGAGCGGCGCTCGGCCGGAATCTGTTCGAGCGCGGCGCGCGTGCGCTCGGTCATCGGCTCGATGAAACCAGGGTGATTGTAAAACACTCGGATTTTGTCGACCTCTGGGGCACCTTCCCCGACCTCCGCCCGGGCCTCCGCCAAATTCTCCCGGTACTGCCGACACCCCGAGTAGCTGCTAAAAGCCGAAGTAAAGAAGGCGAGCGCCCGACGAACTCCGTCGGCCTTCATCTGCCGCAACGTGTCGGCCAAGAGCGGATGCCAATTCCGATTGCCCCAATAGATGGGCAGTCGTACGCCGGCCGCGGCAAACTCCTTCTCCAGGGCACTTATGAGCTCTCGGTTCTGGGCATTGATGGGGCTGATGCCCCCGAAGTGCTGGTAGTGCTCGGCAACGGCCAGCATCCGCTCACGCGGCACATTCTTGCCGCGCAGCACATTTTCCAGAAATGGCATGACTTCGTCCGGGCCCTCGGGACCACCGAACGAAACGAGCAGGAACGCGTCGTAAGGGCTGTTCATCAAGAGCACTGTAGCGAGGCGGCCAGCGGACACAAGCCGCGGGCCGCCTGCGGGCTCACGATTAATCGAGCAATTCGATGTGCTCTTCCTCGGCGGCTTGACGAGCTTTATCGAGCGCTCGGGCCTCGATCTGTCGGATCCGCTCCTTTGTCACCCCCATCTCGCTGCCGACTTCTTTCAAAGTGAGTGGCTCGCGCGAGTGGTCCAGTCCATAGCGGCTGACGATGATCATGCGCTCCCGCTCGTCGAGATGCGACAGGATCTTCTCAACCTGTTCGACGCGCAGCCGTTGTCCAGTCTCGGCCCGCAACTGGTCGCCGCGATTGTCCTGCGCCGCTTGGAACATTTCGTCCTGGCTAGTGCGGAACCGGTCCCGTCGCTTGTACTCATCGGGAATCGTCCGGGCATAGTTCTTCATGATCGCCCAGCTGGCATAGGTGCTGAACTTGTTGCCCCGCGAAAAGTCGAACTTCTCCACGGCTCGGATCAGCGACATGTTGCCGTCGCTCACCAGTGCGAAGAAGTCCTCGGACGCGGAGACGTGCCGCTTGGCAATCGACACCACGAGACGGAGATTGGCCTGCACGATTTCGTTCTTGACCTTTACCGCCTGGTCGTACAGAGCTTCGATCTCATCCATCACGCTCGCGCGGGCTGCTGTGGGATTCAGTTTGTCGCGCAGTTTCGTCGCCTTGTACTTCAGGTAATTGAATTGCCGAAACAGGTGGTATTCCTGTTCGCGCGTCAGCAGCGGTACCTCGTACAGCGACATTAGATACGGCGGCAGCCCGCTCGGACCGCGCGCCTTTTTCACGGGCGTTTCCGGCGCCGGCAGAGGAGCGAGAATCTTCTTCTCGATTCCAGGCTGCTCAAAAGTCTCATTGGGAATGTAGTCGAGCGGCAGTTCCAGGATACGGCGAGCCCGCATCTCGTTGACGACGCTGTAAACGACGGTCTTCGACCGGCAGAATTTGCGCGCCAGCGCCTCGGCCGATTCGCCGCGGCGGTGCTGCTGGTAGATTCGCTGCTTGACTTCGTCGGTAAGCACTCCAGTTTGCTCGGGGAATAGTGCGTGATGCGGGTTCTGCTCGTCGTATTGCTTGAGCACGCTCCGCACGGTTTCGACGCTCCGGTTCAAGTGGCGTGCAATCCGCTTGGCGACTTCCGTCGGGCAACCGCCAGCGCGGACCAAGCGCCGCGCGCGCTCGACCATCTCGCGCCGCTCTTCGTCGGAAATCAGGCTGAATCGCTCGCCGCGCTTGACGCGCGATTCGTTCTGCGTGACGAACCGCTCGACAGAGCTGCGGAGAAAACCGACACGCTTTCGCTTGCCGTCGAACAGGAATCGCCGGCTTACAAGACCCTGCTCGCGCCAGCGGGAAATGGTCTTCGTCGAGACCTTGAACATTTTGCTCAGCTCGTCGACCGTGTGGACCGGTTCGCCGGCCTCTTCCGGGCGGAGATCGACCGAGTCGGAGACGTCTTCCACAAACAGACGCAGATCGTGTGCGAGTTCTTTGCCGCCTAGCGCCACGCCAGCCGCGGTCTCGGGACGGTATTCCGTGATCCGGTAGCAGAGATACTCGTAGGGATATTCGCGCTGTTGATCGATTTCGGCCAGCAGTTTCTCCGCGCGGTTCACGTGCTCAAGCTTCTTGTCGCGCGAGGCGACGCGGATCTGTTGGTCGCGAAGTTGCTTGATCAGTGGGTTCAGGTATCCGGTATTCATATTTTGCTCTTCTCGGTCGAATGGCCGTGCCGGTTTTCCTTGCGGTTGCCACCGCCCGGCACATGCTGCCTCCTGGCTCGCGTCCCGTCTTGGAAACGCAATGGGCAACTGACTATTTGTCAATTGCATCGACACCGTTACTACGTGCTCGCAACCCGTCCAGTTCTGTGCGGTCTCCTGCGAAGTTGACTGGTGAATGATCTGCCAAAGTGACGGCTTCGTTGACTAATCAATTAATGTGAGCACTTCCTGTACCGTCTATTCAGAATTCTCCGGTTCTCACTTGACTAGCCACTTTCACTTAGATGCCGAGAGCTGGCATCAAGTTCGCGCCAGCCACATGAAATGCGGTTCCAATTGTTCTGCGACGCTTTCCGAGCCCCGCGTCCCACCAGTAGGCATCGCGCAAGATGTTACCCGCTTAGACCTTAGGAGTTTCGTAAAGCTTACTAGTTTCTTGGCGAGGATGCACGGTAATTTGCCGCAATTAGCGCTTGACTGAATCCACTTGCAGCTCTACGGCGATTCGCCCCATTTGCTAAGCCTCGTTTTGGGCCCGTGTCGATGAATCTACAGCCGGCTCTGAATTAGACGGCTGTCTCAAATCAAGACAGCACGCTCGTTTTCCAACCACGGCAGGAAAGAACAATGAGCTGCGATCCTTGGATGCGCGCTATTTGTGAAATTGTATTCACTGTGGACAAAATATCAGTAGCTTCGCGCGTTTCACAATCGTTCATCGTGATTGCGGCTGTCGCGCTGCTGTGGAGACCGCAGTTGTTGGCCGCTGAGCCAATCTCGCTAACGCCTTCTCAGGGAGCCGGAACCCATCAGCAAGCGAAAATTGTCGTCGAAGTGGAAGGGAGTCTGCGGATCAATGCCGACGGTTCCGAAGTGAAGCATCTCCCCATGAAAGTCGAGGCGAATCTCTCCTATGTTGAGAGGACGCTAGCCGCCGAGCCGGGGCTGATTTCGGCGCGCGTCGCCCGCAACTACCGCGATGCGACCGCCGTTCTGCAGCTGCGTGATGCAAAGATTGAATCGAAGCTTCGCGAAGACCGCCGTTTGATTGTGGCCCAATCGAGCGCGAGCGAAGCGTCGATCTTCTCTCCCCTGGGGCCTCTCGAGCGGGATGAACTCGACTTGCTCGACGTTCCCGGAGCCTGCTTGCCGTTGGGCGCTCTGTTGCCCCGAGATGCCGTGTCAGTCGGTTCGACTTGGAAGGTTTCCAACGAGGCCGCAGGTCGGCTATTTGGGCTGGAGGCGGTGAATGATCAGGATCTTACGGCGACCTTGACCAAGGTGGAGGAGAATCTGGCAATCGTTTCCCTGGCCGGCAAAGTGGCGGGCGCGGTAGGCGGTGTGAGTACAGAGATCGAAGCGAAGGGGAGTCTGAACTTCGACCTTCAGCAACGGGCCGTGACATGGTTGGCCCTCGCCTACCAGGAGAAACGTGCGATTGGTCACGCGCAGCCGGGGTTTGAGGTGACAGGTAAAGTCCGGTGGGTGGCTGGTCCCATTCATAAAGCGGAGGAGTTGGCCGACAGCGTGCTCCGTAGTCTGCCGACAACATCCGGCCCGGCCACGACCCTGGTCGAGTTTCGCAACGGCCCGGCCGGATTCCAATTGGCGCACGATCGCCGCTGGCGAGTGATGGTCGAGCGGCGGGAGCTAACGGTGATGCGCCTGATCGATCGGGGCGATCTGATCGCGCAGTGCAACATTTCGCCTCTCCCGGCACTTCCCGCCGGAGAACAACTGACGCTCGAGGGGTTCCAAGCCGACGTGAAGCAAACGCTGGGCAAGAATTTCGGAGAGATCGTCGAAGCGTCGCAAGAAGTGACTGACGCTGGACAACGCATTCTGCGCGTCGTCGTTGCCGGAACGGCGAGTGAATTACCCATCCAGTGGAGCTATTACCACATTTCCAACAGCGCAGGGCGAAGAGCAGCCCTCGTGTTTACTTTGGAAAGCAGCCTCGTGGAACGATTTCCACAGGTGGATCGCGAACTGATCGACAGCCTGTCGTTCGTCGAATTGCCAAGCCCAACTCCGGCGAATCCAACAGAGCCCATGCCAGGGGACGCCAAGGTTCAGTCGGCGTCCAAGCCGGCCGAAAGTCCAGTTCGGAAGTGATTTCGCTATCGCCTCCAAAACCGCCAAGAGCCTGCCCTATCGCCGACTCACGCGTCCATCAGTGCATCGGACGGAGTCGACTCACTTGCCCGTTTTCGCGGCCGGCTTCGGTGTCGCAGATGCGGCTGTACTAGCGGGGGGCGGGACGTTTGCCAAGGCTTGCGGAACCGCCTCGATCCGGATCGCTTTGGCACCCTTGAGTGCGCCGGGACTGGCCAGGAATTTGCTGACTCCCTGGACCGCCACATCCAAGGGCGTCCGAATATCCTTGTCGGTTGTGATGATGTCGCCGACACGCAGGCCGATCAAATCGCCCGTGGTGATTTGCGTTTCGGCGAGTGTCACGACCAGGTCGACTTCGGCCCGTTCGAGTTGTCCACCGATCTGTGCCCGCGACAGGGGTGTTGAACCGCTCTTGTTGTAGCTCGCCCAACTATTGGCGGCGAGTTTACTGCTGACTCGTTCGATGGCATTGAACGGGATGCAGAGGTTGATCATTCCGCGGAGTTCGCCCATTGCCAGTTCGAAACTGACCAGGATCACGACTTCGTTGGGGGGAACAATCTGTACGAGCTGCGGATTGCTCTCGACACGTTCGACCGAGAGCTTGAGCGCCAGAACATTCTCCCAGGCGTGCTTCAGCTCCTGCAAAAAGAGCCCAGTGATCCGACTGACGAGGCGAAGTTCGATTTCCGTGAGCGGTCGCCGAGCCACGTGACCGCCATCTTTTCCCCCGCCCAGCAAACGGTCGATGATCGGATACAGGATCGACGGATTGAGATCGAGGATCAGGTTCCCCTCGAGCGGCTCGGCCCGCAGAAGGTTAAAGCACGTCGGATTCTCCAGGCTGAACACGAACTCGCTGTAGGTGAGTTGGTCGACGCTCGTCAGTTTTACTTCGACGATCGACCGCAGCAGGGCCGACAGGGCCGCGCCGAAATTACGGCCGAAGCCCTCATGCAGGGACTGCAGCGCTCGCATCTGCTCCTTGCCGACCCGCTCCGGACGCTTGAAGTCGTAGGTGATAACCTTCTCGCGCTGCTTCGGAAGAGGCTTGGCGACAGAGGCTGCAACTGGAGCCGGGGCGCGGGGGGCCGGAGCGCTCGTCTCCATCGCGCTGATTAGACTCTCGACTTCGGACTGGCTCAGGACTTCGTCGGCCATGGATCTGCTTCCTTGCAGTTCGCCCGTTTCACTCGTTTCCCGTCGCGCCGCTCGCTTGATCGGCTACTCTCGGACCTGCCCGTCTCCAAACACCACGTACTTGTAGGTCGTCAATTCCTTAAGGCCGCACGGCCCCCGCGCGTGAAACTTGTCGGTACTGATGCCAATCTCTGCCCCGAGCCCGAATTCGTAGCCATCATTGAAGCGCGTGCTGGCATTGACCATTACGGCCGAGCTGTCTACTTCGGCCGTGAACTTTCGAGCAGCGGCTAAGTCCCGCGTGACAATGGCATCCGTATGGTGCGAACCGAATCGCTCGATATGGGCAATCGCCTCAGTGATCGAATCGACGACTTTTACGGAGATGATCGGCCCCAGAAACTCGGCCGCAAAATCGTCATCCGTCGCCGGCCTTGCCGCAGGAAACAGGGCTCGAGTCGTCGGGCAGCCCCGGATCTCGATTCCTCGTTCCACAAGCTGTTTGCAAATCGACGGCAATAGACTCGGTGCGGCTTGCTGGTGGACGAGAAGCGACTCGCAGGCGTTACAAACTCCCAGCCGATGACATTTTGAATTGATCACGATCCGCTCGGCGACCGCAGGATCTGCCGACGCATCGAGGTAGACGTGGCAGTTGCCCGTAAAGTGTTTGATCACGGGCATCTTGGCTTCGGCTGCAACCCGGCGGATGAGGCTTTCTCCACCCCGGGGAATCGCCACGTCGATCAGTTCGGGGAGCGCGAGAAAATGTCCCACGGCCGCTCGGTCGGCCGTTTCGACCAGATGCAGGGCGTCATCCGGGAGGCCCTGCTGGCGGGCCGCCTCACGCAAAATCGCCACAATCGCGCGGCTCGAATGGGCCGCTTCCTTGCCGCCGCGCAGGATCACCGCGTTGCCACTCTTCAGGCAAATCGCCGCCGCATCAGCCGTGACATTGGGGCGCGATTCGTAGATGAAGAACACGACTCCCAGGGGGACCCGCGTTTTCAGGATCTGGAGACCATTCGGCCGGATCGACGACTCGATCACTTCGCCGACCGGATCAGGCAGCGCGGCAACTTCTTCGAGTCCACGAGCGATGCCGTCGATGCGTTCGGGCGTCAGACGCAGCCGGTCGACTTGGGCGTCGGAGAGCCCGAACTCGGGAGCCGCGGCCAAGTCGAGTGCGTTGGCCGCCAGGAGCTGGTGACAGCGTTCCCGCAGCCGTGCGGCCGAATCGCGAAGCCACGCATTCTTGGCTCCGCCGGATACCTGCGCGAGTCGAGCCGCCGCGGCTTTGGCCCGGCGCGCGGCATCTCGGCAATATTCGGCAAGGTCGGCCACGGTGAATGTGTCCCCGGAAACTAGCGGCGATTACTCTTTAGGGAGTATCGGAAACCAGGGCAATCTGGTCAATGTCGCTGATCGCCGGAGCGACCAATCGGCTACTCTAGGCATCCCAACTGGTTGCGGGTTGCCTGCGTCGAGGGACACACCTACCATTGCTCCGACGCCCCATTGGACCGCCTCGGCGGCCTCTTCTTTGCGCTGGATGCGCCTCTCGGGTTTGCTTCTCCGCAATTCCTTACCAGGTCCTACGATCGATTCGCGGCTGGACCGAATGGATTGGTTGTAAGGGATGGATGGCAAACGAGTTACGCGGCTTTTTTTGACGCGGGGCAGATCGTGTCCTATATTCTGACTGGCGGAAGCTGCGCTACCCGCTAGCACTCCGACCCAGGCGTGATGGTAGCGACGATTGGTCGCTCCGGATTCTCCGATCCGCGAGCGTGGTCGTTCGCGCTGGTTCTTTGGTACCAGCAGTCACCCTTGGGAGCAGGTGGGTAGCGGCTTCGTCCGGTTGATCCCGCATCCTGAAACGACGCCGTCCCGGTCTATGGCCACAGCGCCCCGTCTCCTTGGAAGGGGAGCCGCGAGGCCATTGGTTGAGGCTGCGTCGCCCGCATGGCGAGTTCGCTGCATGACCCGCTTCCGATCAATCCGTATCCAGGTTTGGACCTTGGCGCTGGGCTTGGCGCTAGCCTGCCCACTGGGCGAATCACCGCTTGCTCGAGCGCAACTCGTAGAACTCGCCCCGCCGATCCCCGCACATGATGATCTGGCGGTCTTCATCGAAAAGGGAGCCCGGCTCGAAAAAGAGCGTCAGTGGGCCGAAGCGCTGACGCATTGGGAACAAATCGTTCGCGAGCACCCGGAACGAATCGACCTTAAGCAGCGCGCCGTCCTCGCGCGGGCTCATTACGACGTTTCGCGGCGCTACGGCGACGTCAGTTACACTTCGGCCCTCGAGCGGATGACCGATCGCGAGGCGCTATCGATTTATGATGAAGTCCTGCTCAAGATCCAGGCAAACTACGTTCAGCAGCCTCGCTGGCAGGACATTGTTTATAGCGGACTCACCAATCTGGAGGCGGCGCTCGCCGAACCCGCCTTTACGCAGAAAAACCTTGCCAATCTTTCCGCGACCGCCCTGAGCAATCTGCATCGCGACTTGCGTGCATCGATTGCCGCCCGCAGCGTGAGCGATCGGCAACAGGCCATAACGCTGGTGGATCAGGTAGGCAAATCGCTCGAGCGGCAATATGGCCTCGCGCCGCAAGCAGTGACGCTCGAATTCGCCAGCGGCGCAATCTCTTCACTAGACGAATACTCGGGCTTCCTGACTGGCAGCCAAATGGACGAGGTGTTCTCGCAGATTGAAGGGAACTTCGTCGGACTGGGGATTGAACTCAAGACCGAGCCGGCCGGCCTCTTGATCGTGAGCCTCATTCCTGGCGGACCTGCCGCGATCGGCGGATTGCAGACGGGAGAGCGGATTGTCGCTGTGGATCGGCGCACCACGGCTGACTCCACGCCGGATGCCCTTGCCGATATGCTGCGCGGAGTCGAAGGAAGCGTGGTTGAAGTCGTCGTACAGGACGCCCTCGAACACAATCGAACGCTCCGGCTGACGCGCAGGCGGGTGGAAGTGCCCAGCGTCGTTGATGTGAAAATCCTCGATCGTGAGGCGGGCATCGGGTACTTCAAGCTCACCAGTTTCCAGAAAACCACCAGCCGCGATGTCGACGCCGCTCTCTGGAATCTCCGCGATCAAGGGATGCAGCACCTGATCATCGATGTCCGGGGAAATCCAGGCGGCCTGTTGAAAGCGGCGGTCGACGTGGCCGACAAATTCGTGATGGATGGCCTCATCGTGGCCACCCGTGGCCGCAGCGCACGAGAAGACTTTGACCATCGCGGGCAGATCTCGGGCACTTGGCGCGTGCCGCTCGTCGTGCTCATCGATCACGACTCGGCCAGCGCCAGTGAAATATTCGCGGGGGCCATTCGCGACCACCGCCGCGGCACGATCGTCGGGGTGAAGAGCTACGGTAAGGGTTCGGTCCAAGGAATCTTTCCCCTTGCGGCGGCTAACGTGGGCGTTCGCCTGACGACGGCCAAGTGGTACACGCCGGCGGGGCAGGCCATCAGCGGAGCGGGCGTCGCGCCCGATGTCGAAGTCAAGATTGCCAATCGCCTGCAAAGCGGGACCGACAAACCGATCGTTGGAGAAGACTCCATACTGGCGGCTGGTATCAAACTGGTCAAAGAACAGCAAACGGCCCGCCGGACGCCGTAAGAGTTTGCCCGAAGTGGTGCCGTTGCCCTCGGCTTCGTGGTCTAATCGCGGGCGATGACGAGCAAACCTTCGCCCGATCAATCCGGTTCACCCTCGGCGCTCTCGCTCCTGGCGGTTCTCGGTCCGGGATTTGTGGTCGCGGCGACCGGTGTTGGCGCGGGAGACCTCGCGACCGGAGCATTCACCGGCAGCAAAATGGGGCTGGCCATTTTGTGGGTCGTCGTCGTGGGGGCGGTGCTTAAGTTCGTGGTAAACGAAGGGGTCGCCCGCTGGCAACTGGCGACCGACACCACGCTGCTCGAGGGAGTCGCACGGCACATCGGACGGTGGGCAATTGGGCTCTTCGTTCTCTTCTTGCTGCTCTGGACCTACTTCGTTGCGAGCGCGCTGATGAGCGCCAGCGGCGTGGCGATGCAGGCAATCTGGCCGCTGGAAAGTCCGCAGCGGGGGAAGATCCTGTACGGCATTGCCCATAGCGTGCTTGCTGTGGCCCTGGCGCAACTGGGAGGCTACGCCTGGTTCGAGCAGATCATGAAAATGTGCGTTGCGGTGATGTTCTGTGTCGTCGTCGGCACCGCGGTGGCCATTGCTCCCGATTGGGCTGCCGTGGCTCGCGGGCTTGTGGTTCCGCGGATTCCGGCCGCGAATGGAGAAGGACTGACCTGGACCATTGCGCTGATGGGAGGAATCGGTGGTACCGTCACGATCCTGAGTTACGGCTACTGGATACGCGAGGATGGTAGGCGTGGACTAGGCGAGCTGCGCAATTGCCGGATCGATTTGGCGGCGGGATACGCTGTCACGGCAATTTTTGGCATAGGAATGGTGATCGTGGGAAGCCAATTCATCGAGATTGACGCCGACCCGTCGAAAGGGACGACGTTCATCTTGGAACTTGGGAAAGCGATCGAACTCAAGCTGGGTGCGATGGGCCGGTATGCGCGGTGGGCTTTTGTGATCGGAGCGTGGTCGGCAGTCTTCTCCAGCATGCTGGGGGTTTGGCAAAGCGTTCCATCGATTTTCGCCGATTGCTGGCAACTTCTCACGCGGAAGTCGCAGGACGACGCCCTGGCGAGTTCCGTCAACCCCCGCTCGCCCCCCTATCTTGGATATCAACTATTGATGGCATCCGCACCCGCCCTCGGGTTGTGGGCGAGCTTCGTGGAAATTCAGAAGTTCTACGCGGTGGTGGGCGCGATGTTTGTACCGCTTCTGGCGGGAGTGATTCTGTGGCTTCAGACCAGGAGCGAGGTGGCGGGAGCGGGGCGGGGGACCTGGTTCCTTACACTGGTGCTCGTCGTAGGTGTGGTGATTTTTCTCGTTGCGGGTGGGCTAGAAGCTTGGGGGATCATCTGGCCAGCTTGATGGGGGGTGTGAACATTTGACAACCTCTCGAGAAGAGATTGCTGGGAGGGAAATGAACCAAGCCCCTTGTCGCAAGGTCCTCCTTTCGAGAAGTTGTCGTCGAACGAGTTGGCCAGAAAGTCTCGATGCGACGGCGGGGAGAAAACCCTCACGTATTGTGCGTTTCGCCAACGCCCACTGCGTTGCTCGCCATACGTGGAAAATTGGGCACTCATATTGCGTGCCTGCCGAGTGTCACTATATTAACTGGTTTTCACCTCGGCACGATTCGCGTGTGTGGGGCGTGTGCCAGCGTAGCTCAACTGGCAGAGCAGCTGATTTGTAATCAGCAGGTTGTGGGTTCAAGTCCCTCCGCTGGCTCTGATGGTTGTGCGAATGCAGCGTGCGTCGGTTCCCGTGATTGCTCGGTTGGGTGAAAGGTGTTTATTTAGCGCGCGTTTGGTTTGGACAACGCGGTCGGCCGAGGCTGATTCGCACCAGGAGGGGAGTTACCCAAGCGGTCAACGGGGACAGACTGTAAATCTGTTGGCTTACGCCTTCGCAGGTTCGAATCCTGCACTCCCCACTTACGGGCCGATGGCGGCCGCGGAAGTGGCGGTTGTTTCTGGGTTTTGTCGGTGGTTACGCGGGTGTAGCTCAATGGTAGAGCTCCTGCCTTCCAAGCAGGTGACGAGGGTTCGATTCCCTTCACCCGCTCCTGGCTGTATTCGGTTTGGGTTGTGTTTGATGGCTGGCGTGGGGGTCGATTTGGCGGGGTGATCTTGGGCGTCCAGTCGTTCAGGTTGTCTTGCCCGGCCTTGTTTCGTCTCTCGCGCTGGATTTGGTTGGCTGCTGTAGCTCAGTTGGTAGAGCACCTCCTTGGTAAGGAGGAGGTCATGGGTTCGAGTCCCATCAGCAGCTCGTAGTGAATTCGCCCCGGCGAAGTATTGATAGTCGAAGTTTTTGTCTTCAGAGTCACCAGTAAACGTAGGTGTAGAAAGCAATGGCCAAGGAACAATTCGTGCGGTCGAAGCCGCACTGCAACGTCGGTACCATCGGCCACATCGACCATGGCAAAACGACCACCACCGGTGCTTTGCTCTCGGTGCAGGCTGCCAAGGGTTTGGCTCAGTTCAAGTCGTATGCCGACATTGCCAAGGGTGGTACGGTTCGCGATGCCACGAAGACAGTGACGATCGCCGTGTCGCACGTCGAGTATGAGACGGAAAAACGGCACTACGCCCATATTGACTGCCCCGGGCACGCTGACTTCATCAAGAACATGATCACCGGCGCCGCCCAGATGGACGGTGCGATCCTGGTGGTTTCGGCGGCCGACGGCCCGATGCCGCAAACCAAAGAGCACGTGCTGCTGGCTCGGCAGGTTGACGTCCCCGCGATCGTCGTGTTCCTGAACAAGATCGACCTGGTCGATGATCCGGAACTGCTCGATCTCGTCGAGATGGAAATTCGCGAACTCTTGAGCAAGTATGGCTATCCGGGAGACGAGATCCCGATCGTCCGCGGTTCGTCGTTGCCGGCCTATCAGAACCCGAAGGATCCGGAAGCGTCGAAGTGCATCAGCGAACTGCTCGATGCGATCGACGCCTACATTCCGCAGCCGAAGCGCGAAGAAGACA
>JALORD010000075.1 GCA_025459145.1 Pirellulaceae bacterium
GGACGCGGATCCCGTCTACGTGCTCATGTGCCGGCGGCAGCATTGCTTTCGGGCCCGCGTGAGTCCCAAGCCGTGGCGGATCGGCGTTCGCCGGTTTCCGAGCCGGGCGGTCTGGCCGGTCGATTCCCGCCGGCTGGCCGAGCGGCAGAAGTGGGCCGCGGAGTACGACGACGCGGCCCGGGGCTTCGCGTCGTGTACGTTTCTCGAGGCGCTCGGCTCGGGGCGGGTCGATCCCGAGGCGGCCGAGGTGCAGAAGCTGCACGACGAATTGTGCGAGGCGACCAGCAGACGGCCGCTGGCGTGACGCGAAGGGCGGCCGCCCGCGAAACACCGCAAACCGCCCACTGGCCCCAAATCGGTCTAGGTGATTCCGCGGGCCGCCGGTATGGTTTGCAAATCTTACAAACGGTGCGGAGGGATAGGCCCGGGATGGCCGCTCGCCGGCTGGTTGTAAGTGAAGGACTGGTCAAGGGTTCGGGCGACGGTGGAATCTGTCGGCCGAACGCATCCACCGCGGCCGGCTCCTTCGGCTCGCTGTTTGCTTCCCGTCAGACGCGGTGCGAGCAAACGCACACGTTGGAGGCTGCCGGAACGGATCCGACGGCCTGCCGCCAGTTGGCAAACCCGCATTTGCCCGCTGCCGGCTCAATCCGCCCCCCACGGAAGGACCCGGAGCATGGAAGCTCGACTCTCTCAGGCTGCGCTCGCTGTCGCAGCGTTCGTCTCGTTCGGATTTTCGCTGGGGCTCTCAAGCGCCTGGGGCGCGAGTGTCCGCACGCAGCACTTCATCGTCACAGCTCCTTCGCAAGATTTAGCGCTGCAGGTGGCGCAGCACGCCGAGAAGTTTCGCCGCGACCTGGCGATCGAATGGCTGGGCCACGAGCTGCCCCCCTGGCGCGACATGTGTCCGATCACCGTGCAACTGGCCAAAGGAGCCGGCGGTGCGACCAGCTTTATGTTCGACCGCGGCGTGCCGTTCGGCTGGACGATGAACATTCAAGGACCGCCCGACCGGATTCTCGACAGCGTCTTGCCGCACGAGATCACGCACACGATCTTTGCGACGCACTTTGGACGGCCGCTGCCGCGCTGGGCCGACGAAGGAGCCTGCACCACCGTCGAACACGACATCGAGCGGAAACGGCAAGATGGATTTTTGATCGAGTTCCTGCACACCGATCGTGGGATCCCGTTCAACAAGATGTTCGCCATGAAGGAGTATCCCCGCGACATCCTGCCGCTCTATTCGCAAGGCTACTCGCTGACCAAGTACCTGATTCAACACGGGGGCAAGCGGAAGTTTGTCGACTATGTCGGCGAAGGGATGAAGACCAACAACTGGACCGCCGTCACACGCAAATACTACGGCTACGAGAACCTGTCTGACCTGCAAGTGAAGTGGGTCGCTTGGGTCGGCCAGGGGAGCCCGCGGCTCGTGCCGGATGACGGTTCGGCGGGAGATATGCGCGGCTTGGCTGTGTCCACACCGCCGGCGCAGCCGACACAGCCTAACCCGCAGACGCTGATTGATTACGATGCGATCGCCCAGGCCACGTCCGCTGCCGACGACCGGGCGCTCGTCGCCGCGACCGACTCTGACCGCTCGAAGCCGAGCGTCGCCATGCAAATTGCCCTGGCCAAGCAGAACGCCGCCTATGGCTGGCAGGCTCCGCCGGCACAGAACTCGCGCGTCTTTGCCACAGCGGAGGCGAAATCTCAGCCGCCGGCGCCGTCGACGTTTAGTGCCCTCAGCGCCACACAGCCGCAGTCGCCCGGGGCGAGCGTCGCCTCGCGGCCGATCTCCGACGGCTGGTACGCCCGGCAGCGCGATCGGGCCCAAGATCGGACCCCGTCGGGCCCGGCTGTCGCGGACAACCCGCAGTCGATGCCGACCGCGAATTCGGCATTGCCGGGCGCGACAGTCCCTGCATCTCAGGTACAAGGCTCGGCGAAGTCGCCCGCGACGCAGCTTGAACCGACGAGCCCCGTTTCGCGGGCGGCACATATCGAACCAATCGGCGTCTCGCGGGGCGATACTGCAGGTGATCGGCGGATACTGATGGAATGGTCGCGCTCGAGTCCCACGCAACTTCCCCGTGGCGACGTCCGCGGATTGGCCGTGCAGGATTCGCTCCCGCTGCGGTAGCAAACTGGCAGAGCTGTTCGCGGCTGATGCGGAATGAAGCCTTATTTGCGAGAACCCTCACCTGGGCCCACTCGCAGGGGGCCACAAAGAGCCCTGGCATCGGCTGCCACCTGGTGGCACGACGAACAAACCCCCGGAGAAATATGGAGCCCACTTGCCAACAAACGAGATTTCGCGGCGAATAATCGGCAGCTTCCCTAAGACACAAAAACAGAACGGCGATTTCCCCGGAGAAATGGCCGTTGGCAGAAAGTTGTGTTAGGGCTTCTAAATGCTCGTCGCGTAACTCCGGCTTCCAGGTGCTCTGATGGCCGCTCGTTTCGTCTGCCGCTGGATCCACGTTCTGGCACTTGCCGCGCTGCTGCCTGTCGGCGGCATTCGTGCTCAAGAGGCGGCAGGCGAGAAAGGGGCAGGCGAAAAGCTTCCGGCCGATAAGGCCGCCGCATCGCCGGAACTGGCCGGAATCTGGGCGGGAGAACTAAATCTGGGCGTCGCCAAGCTGCGGCTGGTCGTGGAGTTCAAAAAGCAGGAGGACGGTGGTTACGCCGGAACGATGGACAGTCCCGACCAGAACGCGTTCGGGATGCCGATCGACGAGGTGCTGCTCGACAAGCAGAGCATCAAGTTCACGATGAAAAAAATCGGCGGCGCGTACGCCGGCGAGCTCTCGGCCAATGGCAAAGAAATCAAAGGAACCTGGAAGCAAGGTCTGCTCTCGCTGCCGCTCGTGCTGAAACCGGGCGAGAAGGCGGGGCCGCTGGCCCGGCCGCAGGAACCGAAAGCGCCGTTGCCCTATCGCAGCGAAGAGGTGACATACGAAGATTCGAAGTCAGGAATCAAGTTTGCCGGCACGCTGACGCTGCCGAAGGAGGGAGGTCCGTTCCCGGCGGTGTTGCTTATCTCCGGTTCGGGGCCGCAGGATCGGAACGAGGAGATCGCCGGCCACAAGCCATTTTTAGTGCTGGCCGATTATCTCACCCGCCGCGGAATCGCCGTTTTGCGGGTCGATGACCGGGGCATCGGCGGCACGAGTGGCAAACCCCTGGAATCGACGATCGAGGATCACGCCAGCGATGCACTGGCGGGCGTGGCATTCCTCAAGTCGCGCGCCGAGATCGACCGCACGAAGATCGGCCTCGTGGGTCATAGCGAAGGCGGACTCGTCGCGCCGGCCGCGGCGGTCCGCTCGCGCGAGGTGGCGTTCATCGTGCTCCTGGCGGGCACAGGCGTAACCGGCGAGGAGATTCTCTACCGACAAGGGGAACTGATCGCGGTGGCAGGCGGCGCGACGCCGGAAGCGGCGGCGAAAAACGTTGCCTTACAAAGGAAGCTGTTCGCCGTGCTCAAGAACGAGACCGACCAGGCAGCTGCCCAGGCGAAGGTCGAGGCCATCGCCGCCGAGCAAATCGCCCTGCTTTCCGACGAGGAGAAGAAGCAGCTCGAGGGGCTGGAGGAAATTGGCAAGCAGCAACTCAAAATGCTGTTCACCCCCTGGTTCCGGCACTTTCTCACTTACGATCCGGCCCCTGTACTGGCCCAGGTGAAGTGCCCCGTGCTGGCAATCAATGGCGAGAAGGACCTCCAGGTGGATCCGAAGCAGAACCTGCCGACGATCGAGGCGGCACTAAAGGCCGGCGGACACGCGAACTTTGTGATTCAGGAACTGCCGGGCCTCAACCACCTGTTTCAAACATGCAAAACCGGCTCGCCCAGCGAATACGGCCAGATCGAAGAGACATTTAATCCCGCGGCCCTGACCGCCGTCGGCGACTGGATCGCGAAGCAGGCGGCCGCGAAGTGATTGGCTGCGGTTTATGAGCCGCAAGGCGATCCGCCGTCGCCGCGGCACAAAAAACGCCCGACGATTCGCAAGTCGAATCGCCGGGCGAAGTTATGCGAACTGACATCCTGTCAGGAAAAAGAGGCGCTGGTCGGAGTTGAACCGACGATGGCGGATTTGCAATCCGCTGCCTTAGCCACTTGGCTACAGCGCCTGAAGTTGTTCCTTCCTGGAAAACTACGGAAAGCACCCAGGATGGTCAAGAGGAGACGACTTTCCGGCTCGGGCGGGTGGTAAGGCTCGTGCCGGTCGTAGTCGATCTGCCGCTTTCGTTGGCTGTACAACCATCGGCATTCGCAGAGGCCAAAGTTTATCGCGTTCTGACAGGACGCTCGGGTGGTTGGCCAGATTCGGGCAAGGTTGCATCGGCCGCGGTCCGCTAGCTCCCGAGCGGGGTTAGATGGAAGAGCGGCTTGTCCCAGCGGGCCTTTTGCCCGAAAATACAGCTTGAAGCAGAATCTGGCAGCCGCACAACCTGGATTGCCGGAACAAGTCGCACGTTCGGTACGAGAGTCACGACCGGGCGCAGGACGGGTTTTGTCGATTGTGCCCCGCCTGCGGACGAAAACGCTCAATAGGAATTTGCCGGCTGAAGACCGGGGTGGCATTCCGGTTCGAACCCGACGTACTCGATGGAACCTCACCCCCCTCAAGGTGTCACAATGAGAATCCAATGGACTCTGGCGGCGGCCCTTGGGGTCACGATGTTGGCGTGCTGCGGGGAAGTGCTGGCTCAAAGCAATTTCGGCAGCACGACGACCAACGGGCTGTTCGGTCAGAACACCGTGGGAGGGGGCGCATCGACTCAAGCTCCGTCCGGCAGTCGAGGGGCGGGTGGCGGTGGATCTAGTGGCAGCGGTATAGGCAGCACTCAGAACGCCGCACTGGCCAATCCTACGGCTGCGGCAGCCGTCGAAACCCAGCAGGTCCGGGGAGCGTTTGTCGGGGCCGATCGGAACGATACGACCAATGCCTTGAGCCGGCAGTCGGCGACGGCCCGAACGACCACCGACCGCGGGCTGCAGAACATCTTCCAGCAGTTCAGCCAGGGTAACTTCAACGCCCTGCAGAGGAATCAACAGAGTCGCACGCAGCCGAATATTCGGGTTTCGCTGCAGATGGGTTTTCAGCCCCCGCCCGTGTCGCCCGCTCGGATTGAAGCGTTCAACCAGCGACTGGTCACCCTGCCCGGTATCCGCTTTGTGGGGCCGGCGACAGTGACGTTGGAGGGTAGGACGGCGGTGCTCCGGGGAATGGTGGCGACAGCCGAGGACCGTGAGCTGGCAGAGGCTCTGGCGATGATGGAGCCGGATGTCCGGGACGTGCGTAACGAGCTTGAGGTAGATCCTTCGGCAGCCAGGGCGGAGGAACTTCCCCCGGCGTCGGCGACGCCATAACGGGCTGGCCGGGCATTGCGGGTTGCGGCGGTTTGAGCGAGGCGGCTGCCCGCTTCATCCGTTCCAGTTGCTCCTCGGCTCGCTTGGCGGCCAATTGCTGCAACAGCTCGGCATTCGAGCCCGCCTGGTTGATTCGCGCCGCCAATCCTTGCGAGAGCTCGATCGAGGTCTCTTGCAGCCCGCTGCTCCCGACGTTGACGGTCGCTCCCTCCTGATACGATGCCTGCTGCACTCCGGACGGTGGGCTCCCGCCGGCAGCAAAGTTCAGTTGCGGCTGCGGCAACAGCATTCGCTCAATCTGTCCGGGTTTGCTGACGGTGGTTGGCCCCGGGAGCAAGTTCTTTGACGACTGGCCGACGATGAGTTGTCCGCTGCTCGCCGTGAAAATCGGCACGAGGCTGATTTCCAGTTGCTCGCCGCCGACTTCGTCCCACGGAATCCAGACGCTGTAGCTGGCTCCCAGTTCAGTCGGGCTATAGTGCTCGGTGAATTGTTCCGGGGTAAAGGCGAACTTGCGATCTGGCGTTTTGCCGTTGGTACTGGGAACCGTGTCGTTGTAGCCGTACACGACCAGTTGCCCTTCGACCGGAACGGCTTCGTTGGCCGCATCGTAGAAATAGAGCCGCCCGCCAAAGCCGCGGGTCGGCCTTTTGCCGGCCGTATTGAGCACGGCGGGCGACCAGACGGCCGCCACGCGCACCGGCTTCGGATACTTGCTCTCGGTCACCTCTGGGGGCGACGTTCCCAGCCAACTGGTGGTCCAGCTCGGCACGGCCGGCGCTTTGCAACCGACGGCGAGCAACGCCAGCAAACAGATCGCACCACCGCCCAGGCAATTCTTCTTCATGGCCAGCATCCTTGCTGCCTCGCCGAGGCAACCTGTTCGTCACTCCGGCATCGTGCCGGAACCTGATCTCGATGTGTCGGACTTCCGTTCGCCGTCAAGCTAACGCTGGTAACTCACCTGCGTGACCGGTCCCAGCGGCGGAAGATTCGGCGGCAACTGATTCGGTTGCGAGGGCGCATACGCCGGAATATTCGGTGGCGCATACTGCGCCGGAGCCAAAGTTTGCGGAGCGAACTGCCCGGGGGCTTGCGGGGCCGGAACGTAAAAGGCGGGAGCTACTTGCGGCGGCCCGGCGACTCCGCCGCCAGTGGGCGTGCCGGGCGGCAGCCCGAACTGCGCTTGCGTACCTAACGGAGGCGCGAGTTGAGCTTGCGTACCTAACGGAGGTACGACCGGCTGAATCGCGGGGGGCTGCAAGCGGCCGTCCAGTGGTGCGGCTTCGGCTGGCAGACCATTGCCGATCGTACCCGGCGAGAACGACTCGGCACCCTGGCTGGTATGCACCGGCGGTGCGAGAATCATTCCGTTCCCGCTCGGCTGTGGCGGAAAGAGCGGATCGGACGGTAGGCCAGGGAGCGGCGGCACCGGCGTCGCGGGCGATGTCGGCGGAAGCGGCGACGACTCCGGAGCCGAGGGGTCGACGTCGGGGAAGATCACGTCGGTCGACTGCATGTTGTAGCCCGGGTTGCCCGACAGATTCACAGGACCGTGGATATTGACCACGTCGGCAATGCACCAGCTCATCCGCTCGCTCTCGCGGGCATTGAGCCACTCGTTCTGCTCTTCCGTCTGCATGATGTAGGGGGTCATGATGATGAGCAGTTCGGTGCGGACATTCTTATACGAATCGAACCGGAACAAGCGACCGAGCAGCGGAATATCACTGACGTAGGGAATGCGGCGGGTCGCCTCGGTTTGGTCCTTGGTGATAAGACCGCCCAGGATGACCGTTTGTCCGTTGCGGGCCGAGACCGTGGTTTGAGCCGTGGTGAGCGGAATCTGCGGCGAGCGGACGACGTTGCCGTTGGCGTCGGTGAAGATCGGAATTCCTGTGGCATCGGGACCGACGGCCGATTTCGTGGCATTGATCTGCATCACGATCGTCCCGTCGGGGCTCGTTCGCGGAGTCACTTCGAGAATGATCCCGACCGAAATGTCCGTCACGTTGGGAGTGACGCCAAACGTCGACTGCGTCGCGCCTGTGATCCGCGGCACCAAGGCACCCACGTTGATGTAGGCGAGCTGGTTATCGAGCGTTTGAATCTGCGGACGCGAGATGACCTGCGCTCGCGACGAAGCCTGCAGAGCCCGCAGCAGCACGTTGACCGACTCGTTGCTGGCGGTGAGCACCAGACCGCCGAATCCGAGCGTCGGGTCGATTCGATTGAGGGCGAGGTTCGACAGCGCTTGCCCGGCCACGTTTTCGCGAACTGCCAGCGATTCGGCCGTGTTGTCGTTCGGCAGTGTGTTGTTGTTAAAGTTGTAACGATTGCTGGCGATGCTCCGGTCGAACATCAGCGAGTCCTGCAGACCCCATTCGATGCCGAATTGCTCGTCGTCATTGAGCGTCACCTCGGCGATCAGCACCTGAATGGCAACCATCGGCGGCCGGCGGTCGAGCTCGGTGACGATCTGCTTGATCTTTTCGAAATAGACGGGCGTGGCACTGACGATCAGGCTATTGGTGACCGGTTCCGCTTCGATGAGCACTTCCTGAGCAACGAGCTGATACGGCGTGACCAGTTCCGGGGCCGCCGTGTTCAGGTCCCGGACCCGGCCCAGCAGGTTGTTGATTGCGAGGGCCACATCGGCGGCTGGCGCGTTGTGCAGCCGATAGACGGTCGTGAGCCGCTGCGTCAAATCCGGCAGATCGAGCCGGACCAGGATGTTGCGCACCACGTCGAGATCGCCCGGATTGCCGGTGACGATGATGCTGTTGGTCCGCTGATCGACCGAGAACCGCAAGGGAACGAGCGTGCTCCCTTCCGCGCCGGTGGCCGTCAAAAGGCTCGGCTGTCCTGCGCCTCCGCCCCCCGCCGCTTGCTGGCCGAAGAGCGAGTTAAGCACATCGGCCAGCGTCGTGGCGTCGCCATTGGCCATCGTGAAGACTTTGATCTGGGCCTCGGCGCCGGGCAGTTCGTCGAGCTGGCGGATCAGTTCGGCAATCAATTCCATGGCGTTCTCGGGACCAACGACGACCAGCGAGTTGCTCCGCGGGTCGGCCGAAATCCGCATGTCGGCCAAGACGCCCGATTGCAGAATCTCCTGACCATTGCGATCGATGCGGCGCATCTGCAGCATCGTGGCCCGGCGGGTGGCAATGGCGGGAGTTGGGCCCCCTTGACCGCCGGCGCCCTGCTGCTGGCCTTGTTGCCCTTGTTGCTGACCCGTTCCGATGATCGCCTCCTGCAGAGCAGGCGCGAGTTCTTCCGCAATGGAATTCTGCAGCTTGAAGACCCGCACTTCGTTCTTGACTTCGCTGTCTTCGGTGTCGAGTTGCTCGATCAGGCGAGTTACTTCGTCGAGATCGCGAGGGGCCGCTTGCACGATGAGCGCGTTGCTGCGGAAGTCGGCGATGGTCAGGACGCGCGTTCCCAGGTTCGTGCGGGGCGTCTGGGTTTGGCCCGGCTGTTCGACGAAGAAGTTTCGCACGAACCGCTCGGCGTCGATCGACGACATGTTCTTCAGCCGAAACACCTTGATCTGCGCGCCGGCGGGCGTCGGCCGATCGAGCTTCTGAATCAGCTCGATCACCGCCGGAATGTTCTCCTTGCGGCCGACGAGCAAGAGGGCGTTTGGTCGGCGGAGGGCCGTAATCGTCACCGTCCCCTGATAGGCAAAGGCGGTCGGGGCGATCGTGGTGATCACTTCGTTGAGCGCCGTCGCGTCGACGTACTTGAGCGGAACCAGCTCGATCTCGGGCCGCGTCTCAATGCTCTGCCGTTCGATCTCGTCGATGATGGCGAGCACCCGGTCGACGTCTTCCTTGCGGCCGCGAATGATCGCCTGGCCATCGATAATGTCGATCGTCACGCCGCTGATGTCGGCGTTCGGCCCGCCTTCCTCGCCCCCTTCGGCTCCGGGGACAGGCGCTTCACCGCCAGGCTGACCGGGCGGCGCGACGGGCGGAGGAGCGGCCTGACCGGCATCGGCCCCGGCTCCTTCCTGCTGGAAGATCATGCTCACAAACTGGCCAATGTGCTGCTTGCGCTGCGAGGCGAGCAGATTCTGCCCGGTTGCAGCACGGATCAGCGAGATGGCCCGCAGCACGGCATTCGGATCGGCGTTTTCGAGCGGCACGATCCGCGCGTCGCGGCCGGCGGGGGGCGTGCTGTCGATCGTTTGCACAACCTTCCGCCAGGAGGCGGCCGAATTGCCCGGGGCGGTGATCGTCACCTGGCCGTTGCGGCGATCGACTTCCAGCGTCGTTTCGCCTTTCGTCGTGCGAATCCGGAACAGCGCCATGTCCTCGGCGGCATTGGTGGCCGCGGTGAGCCGATTGCCCCAAATGCGGAACAGCCGCTGCTCGAACTCGTGCCAAGTGCTTTCGGCCAGAGCCACGCGGTCGGTCGAGCGCGCCGCTGCTTCTTCTGCGGGAACGTCGGCAGAAGCAGGTTGCACTCCCGCCAAGGGCGCGCTAGCGCTTTGGGCTGCGATCCACTGGGCGATTTCGCGCTGTACTTCGGGGGGCGCGACGGCCACGATCTTCCGCGTTCGCGGTTCGGCGGCCAGGCGGACATCGCCCCGTCCCTGGTAATGTTTCTGCAGCGCAGCAACCATGACCGACAGGTCGCCGGCCGGCACGAGATGCCCCTCAATGACTCCCGCCGGCGCTGCAGCCTGCGGATTCGTTGGACGCGCGGGCGTTAGCGCCGGTCCTTGGGCAGCGCACCGCGTCGGCGCTAGCACGGAGACCAGCGGCCAGCCGCCTCCCGCGAGGGAAACTGCCCCCGCCAGCGCGACCCGATAGGCCCAGACTTGCCAGTCGCTTCGACCCGGTTGTTGATTCGCGTTCATGGGCTGAATAATCCTTGGCCGGATCGGCTGTCAGCCGCCGTCCGGTGAAGTCCCCCCGAACCTTCCCACAGCCCCAAGCTGTCTAGGTCATGCGGTGTTGCAATCTGCGCGCATGGCACTTCCGGCATAAACCGCATACGTGGAATAATCGGCAGGTCTTACCACAATCGTGAGTCCGAGTGCGGCAAAACAAGAGACTGCTGGCCAGTCGTAAGCCGCAGTGGCAAAAGAAGTTGCGACGATTCGATTCCTGTGCGAACCGCCGCGGCGCTTGGTTCAGCGCCCGCAAACTCTACCCAGCCTGCTCAGAATTTGCAGTCACGACGGTCTGATCCAGAAACCGCCCTTTTTCCAATTTGTGCAACTTTCCATCCCGTTCGAACGTGAAATCGGAGGGACCGATCGAATGGACCACGCCGCTGACCGAGCCAATCTCGAAGGCATCCCCTGCACGGAGGTGCAAGATGAGGTCGCGGGGCCGAACGCGCAGCCAGACCTCGCGGACTCCGCCCACCTCCGTCACGCCGGTCAGGTCGGTGTACTTGGCGTCGTCGAATCCGGTAAAGCCCGTTGCGACCGGCGGCCCGACTGGCGGAGGGTCGATGACATTGATCACCACCTCTTCCCGCCGCGACGGCGTGCTGGGAAAGCCGTCATCGTAGGCTTCAAACGCAAAGCGATAGCGTCCCAGTTCGCGCGGCGTCCAGGAAAAGCGGCCGGTAGCTGGGTCGAGCTGGGCTTCCGGCGCGTCGGCATCCAGGAGGCGATATCTTACCGTGTCAAGCTTGTCGGGATCGCTGGCTGACAGACGAATGTCGGCCGACCGGTTCACAACCACATCGCGCGAGCCGCCGATCGACAACCGGGGAGCCTGATTGGCCGGACCAAACAAATTGCGACCGACAATTTTATCGAGATATTCGTCCTTCGAAGGCCGGGCGAGCCGATCGCTGGGCCGATTGTGCAACTCGGTGACCGGCGGAGCCGTCAGCAACGACATGGCATCGATTTGCAGCGTGATGTCGAGTTCTTTGCTGTCCTTGATCGGCTTGATTGACAGCGTGTTGATGCGGTGCAGGTAGTCGACGCTGTAAAAACTGTGCAGCAGGTCGACGAGTTGCGGCAGCGTGCCCCGCCCCGAGAGGATGAAGAGCTGCGAAACGTAGAGCTTCTTCTCGGCCTTCTGCGACTGCGGTTTGACTTCGGGGTCGACGAAGCCGGCCTGAGCCAATCGTTCGAGAAGCCAGGCCTGATAGAGCGAGCGGGCGACATCGGGGGCCGGCGGGAGCGAGCGGGCCTCGTATTCGCTCAGCTTCTTGGTCGCCAACTTTCCCGTCAGGACTTGCTGTTTGAACTTGCTGATATCTCCTTCGAGCGTGGCAATCTGTCCGCGGCGGACGCGGAACTTGCCGTCGATCCAGCTCCACCCCAGGAAGACCGCGAGAATCAGGCCGACCGACCCGACAAGCAATGCCAGCATGCGTTCGCGAGGTGTCATCGGGCCACCTCCGTGCTGGTGGCCGCCGACGAGGCGGATTTCTTGGCGGACGGAGCCGATTTTTTAACAGGCCCCTTCGACTTGCCCGCGGCGCTCCTGGAGGCAGCGGCCTGCGCGGCGGCAGCTTCTTCGGGGGGAACGATGATGACGTCTTCCTTGAACTTCCACTGCAGTTTGCCGGCGAGCTTGTTGTCGAGCTCTTTGCCGGCCGGGATGATCTTGCGCGATTCGTCCCGGATCGCTGCTTCAAGCTGGCTGATCGTTTCGGGCTTGTCGGCCACGCCTTCCACGGTGATCTTGCCGCCGCCGACTTTCTGTTCGAATTGGGCATTGAGCACGCTGACCTGCAGCGATTCGGCCGGCGGGGCCTGTTCCGACAAGTTTTGCAGCTCGTCGAGCCAGGTGACGTCAGACTTCAGGAACCGCTCGATCGCGGCCACATCTTCGCGCGGTTTGATGCTGGCTTTGGCCGCTTTCTCCTCCTGGGCTCGCTGCTGTCCGAGCGTGCGAATCTGCTTGTCGAGCGACCACAGTTGCCACTGAATAAACCCAAAGCCCAGGAGCAGCACGGCCGCCGCCGCACCGCCGGCAATGGCGTAGAGGCGATTGCGATTCGCTTTGGGCGGGCGTTTGCGGGGATGCAGGAAGTCGAGCGCGTGCGGCTGATTGGCTGCTTCGTCGAGCAGCATCCCGAGGAGCGGCGCAAAAGTGCCCGGATACTCGGGCCGTTTGGCCCGGGCGGGATCGGCCCATTCGATGCGGTCGAACGGGTCGATCAGCGTGACGGGAAGCGAGAGCTCCTTTTCGAGGAGCTGTTTGACGGCGCTGTGGTGCAGCCCGTCGCCGAAAATGACGACCTCTTCGACGCGCCGCCCGCCGAGCTGGTTCTGCGCGGCGATCATCGTGCGCCGACCTTCGCCCAGGAGCACGCGGGCAAGTATCTCGGGCTCGGCTCCTGGCGGGAGTCGGACGGTGCGGGGGAAGATCACCTGCGGGCCGATGAGCACGGTCAGATCGGCTTCGTCCTTGAGGAGATCGACCACCATCCGGCATTTGCCATCCGCAGCTTCGCCGCGCAGAAGCGAGGCAGCGGCAAAGGGGCGGAGCACGAGCCGCTGAAGATGGACTCCAGCGGCGGAGGTCGTCTGGCGGATCTGTTCGACCAGTTCCGGCGAAATGGCCGCCGCCAGGACGTTATTCCCCCCGTCGGCATTCGGCTCAAGCGGCACGTAATCGAGCGGCCAGTCGTCGCCAAGCGATGTAAACTGCCGCATCGCCTGGAACCGCACCATATCGGGCAGTTCTTCGGGAGGAGCCGGCGGCGTCGAGAGGAATTTGAGCTCGATGCTCGATCGGCCGACCGCCACCAGCGTATCGGACCGCGAAATGCCGTACTCGGCCAACGCTTTGGAAAGTGTGCGGCCGACTTCGGCGTCATGACCGGCCGCAGCGCCGGCTTCTCGCTCGGGAAGCGGAATCGTCACCGCCTGCTCGATCGCGACGGCGGCGCCCCGCGTCCGCGCAATCACCGCGCGGGCTTCTTTCGCGTCCCATTCTAGGGCTAGGAGACGTGCCATCGTTCGTTACTTGCCTTTACAGACTGGGCTGTTCCGAATAATCCACGCCCAGCGTCTCCAGCGCATAGCCGCGGCCCAAATGACTGATATCCCTCCAGAATAATACCCGCGGAAGCGTATAGGTAGCGTCAAAAATCACTTCCGCCCGGCTGGATGCCTGTCCTCCCTGGAAGTATCCGACGATTTGCCCCCGGTAGACGTTCCCCCCACCGCAGACAAACGGCATCATCGTCTTCATTTCGTCGAGCGAGACGATGGCTTCCTGCAAAAGCCAGGTTTCGTGCCGGCGGCCCGGCTGGACGACCGTATTATCGATCTCCCGCCGCATCAGGATCTGGTCGACGATCTCAGGCGTGATCCCCGGAATGCCCAGCAGGATTTCCTGCGGCGCCTGATTGATGTTGATCCGGCCGGGGATCGTGCCGGCGGGATTCACCGACACGTTGTCCATGAGCGTGGGCATGTAAACCGCCATCGAGGCCAGGTCGCTCGTAAACGGCGACGCGAGCGTCGTGGCTTGCTGGCTGCCGGAAAACGTGTACCGCACCTGGGCATCGACCAGATCGAGGACCTGGCCGATCGGCGTCTTGGCCTGCAGCGTCATGTTGAGTTCCCCGGCGACGCTCTCCCCCACAGCTGCCTGGCCGCCGCCCGACTGTCCGCCACCCAACTGCACCTGCTGCACGGGGCCCGATTGCCGATAAGCGATGATGAACGTGACCCACTCGGGCGGGAATACCGCGCTGAGCTCTTCGTACAGCTTGTTCAGATCGGGTTCGTTCAGGTAAATCCGGGGGAGCCCTTCGGCATTGACGTTCCATTCCAGGCTGTGCAGCGTGAGGTGCCGGCTCCAGCCGCCAAACGGGCCGACATCGGTCGGCATTTCGCCGCTGTCGTCGATCACCTGTTCGTGGGTATCGAGCTGGCCATTGCGGTTCGAGTCGCTGCCGAACAGCAGGTAGGGAGTCACGCCCCGGACGAGAAGCAGTTCCTCGACCGTTTCCAGCGGTCCGTTCTTCGGGGCGTAACCCAGCGCCGAGTAGTACTCGATCTCGGCCCCCAACTCGCGCGGTTCTTCGTCCGGGTCGAGCCAGTCGAGGATCGCGTCGGCCACGTCCTCGGTCATGCCGGGCAGCGCCATCAGCAGTTGCCGCCCCGAACCGGGCATCAGCGTCTCGGCATGTAGCAGCGTATTCAGGTTCAAGCGGGTCGATTCGTCTTCGAGACCGTAGCGCACTCCGGCAAGGTTGCCCGCGTCGTCGAGATTGGGAGCGAGGACCGTAAAGCAGCCCCGCTGGTCGGGATTGTCGTCCTCGATCAGCGTGACGTTGCGAAAGGCTTCTTCGTTATTGAAGATGCCCCCCGCTTCTTCCCGCGCTGCCGCGGTCTGGCCCAGAAAGAGTCGGACCGATTCGATCCCCGAATCGACCAGGGCGCGGGCCTGCCGCTGCCGCCCGCTGAGGATCGTGGCCTCGTGCTGGGCGAGCATCAAGTCGGTGAAAGAGTAAGCGCCCAGCGCAATCAGCACGACGACGATCAGCACCAGGATTAGGACCATGGCGCGGCGTCTGGACGGGCGCGGCCGCTTGGCTGGCGGGCGCTCTGCAGACGGACGCTTGGCAGAGCGAGGGCGGAACAATTTGCTACCGGCCACGACCACCT
>JALORD010000446.1 GCA_025459145.1 Pirellulaceae bacterium
CCTGGCCGAAGCCCGCCAGCTACGACGAGAAGCAGTACGAAATCCTGCTCCGCAATTTCGAGGCGGGGGATCTGCGAATTCCCTGGAATCCGATCCTGATGCCCAATCGCAAGACCGACTCGAACAACAACTACGCCTTTTCGACCGACAACATCGGGATGAACTACGACTATCCCGAGGCGGACTACGCCACGCGGGAGAAGATCATTCAGGAACACATCGACTACCAGCAGGGGCTGATGTGGACGCTGGCCAATCATCCCCGCGTGCCGGAGAAAATTCGCGAGCACTTTCAGACCTGGGGCCTTGCCAAGGACGAGTTCCTGTCGACCGACAACTGGCCGCAGCAGCTTTATGTGCGCGAGGCGCGGCGGATGGTCGGGCAGTATGTCATGACGCAGCACAATTGTCAGGGAAGGGCCACCGCCGAGGACTCGGTGGGCCTGGCTGCGTACACGATGGATTCGCACAACGTGCAGCGGTATGTCGACGAGCATGGGCACGTGCGGAACGAAGGGGACGTGCAGGTCGGCGGCTTTCCGCCGTACGCGATCTCCTATGGTTCGATCATCCCGAAGAAGAGCGAATGCGAGAATCTGCTCGTGCCGGTTTGCCTGTCGGCGACGCACATCAGCTACGGCAGCATCCGGATGGAGCCGGTGTTCATGGTCCTGGGCCAGTCGGCAGCGACAGCCGCGGCCCTGGCGATCGACGGCGGGACGAGTGTGCAGGAGGTCGACTATGCCGCGCTCCGCGAGCGGCTGCTCGCCGACAAGCAGGTGCTGGAGTGGACCGGCCCCCGCCCGCCGACCGGCCTCGATCCGGCCAAGCTGCCGGGGCTGGTGGTCGACGATGAAGCAGCCGAGAAGCGAGGGGACTGGAGCAAGAGCACATCGCTCGGCGGCTTCGTCGGACCGCAGTACCTGCACGATAATAACGAGCAAAAGGGGGAACTCTCGGCGACGTACAAGTTCGCCATTAAAGAGCCCGGAATGTACGAAGTCCGCATCGCCTACACGGCCAATCCCAACCGGGCCACGAACGTCCCGGTCGCGATTCATCACGCGGGTGGCATCGCTGAGGCCAAACTCAACCAAAAGCGGACCCCCGAGATCGACAAAGTGTTCCACGCGGTGGGAATCCACTCGTTCGACAAGGAAGCCACCGTCGTGATCACTAATACCGGGACGGATGGCTACGTCGTGCCGCAGACGGCGAGCCGCGAAAGCCAAGTTCAGCACTCGACGCCCGGCCCAGCCGCCGCTGGTTCCGGTTCAGCCTCCGGACGATGCTGGTCGTCGTCACGGCTCTGTGCGTTTGGCTGGCGTGGGAGTCGAGCGTTGTGCGTGAGCGGCGGGAGTTGCGGCGGGAGCTGACCGAGTCGCGGTTTGAGTTTGAAACGGCTGCCGAGGCACTCCGCCGCGGTGTCTGGACTTCAAATCCACCGCTTCCCGGCACCGGCTCGTCCAAAGTGGCACGCGTCTCCCTGATCCGCCGCCTCCTCGGAGACGAAGCGATTCAGCACATCTGGTATGTCCCCCACTACCAGGAGCCCGAGGAGACCAAAGAACTCTTGGCCCGACTCAAGCGGGTCTTTCCCGAAGCGCAGCTGAGCGAACGGCTGTTCGAGCCGTGCCATCCCGGCTGCTTCCCGCATGGCACGCTCGTCGAGACGCCGGCCGGCCCGCGAAGGATCGAAACGCTGCAAGTCGGCGACCTGGTCACGTCGCTCGCTGCCACCGGCGAGCCGATCGCTGTTCCCATTGAAGCCGTGTTTCGCACCGACAATCGGCTGTGGGAAGTCGCGACCGCGAAAGGCGTCATCGTGACGACTGAAACGCAGCCGCTGTGTACATCGCTGGGTCAGATCGAGACCGCGGGCAATCTCCAGCCCGGCGATACGATCGTGCGGTGGGAGAGCGGAACGCCAAAGAGCGAGACGATTGAGACCGTGCACCAAACCGAGCGAATCGAACCGGTGATCAACTTAGTTCTGGATGGTGGCGAGTACTTTATCGCCAGCGGCTGTGTCGCCCGCAGCAAACCGCCGGCGGAGCCCGGACCGTAGTCCGACCGGTGCGTAGCGGCCGACCGCGATTCTCAACGCAGAGACGCTAAGAATGACAGGAGACGCGGAGCGGGCAATCGGATGCTCTGCGGCCTTGCGTTTCTCCCCGCCTCTGCGTTTCGACTAACGTGAGGCCCGGCAAGGAAGCCGCTGCTATTTCTCCAGTTGCCGAATCACACGGCACGGATTCCCGGCTGCCAGCACACCCTCGGGAATATCGCGTGTGACGACGCTCCCCGCGCCGATCACGGTTCGCGAGCCGATGGCGACACCGGGGCAGACGATCGCCCCGCCGCCAATCCAGACATCGGACCCGATCGTCACCGACTTGCCGAATTCCTGCGTTCGTCGCAGCACCGGATCGAGCGGATGCGTGGCGGCGTAGATCTGCACCGCGGGGCCGACGAACACGTGGTCGCCGAGCGTCACCGGCGCGACATCGAGCACGACACAGTTGAAATTGAAAAAGCACTTGCGGCCGAGGCGAATATTCGTGCCATAGTCGCAGAAAAACGGCGGCTGCAGCCAGACATCGTCACCGCCGGCGGCGAACAGCTCGCCGAGCAGGCGGCGGCGCTCGGCCTCATCGACTTCGCACGTCGCATTGAGCGCCTGACACAGATCGCGAGCGCGCGTCCGCGCAGCAACTAACTCTGGATCGAGCGGGTCGTACAGCTCGCCGGCGAGCATCTTCTCGCGTTCGCTGGGCAACGACGGGCTCCCTCTCAAGCGCGAGACACAGAATCACCCGTCGCGCGAGCAGCCACCGGCAAGCGAATCGTAAACGCGGTCCCTTTGCCGGGCGTGCTTTCGACGCGAATCCGCCCCTGGTGGGCTTCGATGATCTGCCGGCAGGCCGACAGTCCTAGCCCCGTGCCGCCGCGGCCCGATTCGTCGGGACCGGACTTTGTCGTATAGAACGAATCGAAAATCCGCGGCAGCTTGTCGGCAGGAATGCCGCTCCCCGTATCGCGGACGGTCAGTTCGACGAGGTCGCTCGCCGCGTCGTGCCCGAGCGAGATCAAGAGCCGACCACCGCTGGGCATCGCCTGGCGGGCATTGATCAGCAGATTCACCAGCACCTGCTGAATCTGGTTGCCGATCGCCCGCACTTCGGGAACCTCGGCCAAATTCAGTTCGACGGCAATCCGGTATTTCTGCATCTCGCGCTCGAGCAAGACCAGCGTATCGTCGAGCAGCTTGCGTAGATCGGTGGGCTCGAAACCGCCCGAGCGATTCCGCGCGACGGCCAGGACCGTGCTCGTAATCTTTGCCGCCCGCTGAGCGGCTTGGTTGATCTTGTCGAACGCCTTGTCGCGCGTCGGCTCGTCCTTGTGCCGCATCCCCAGCCGGGCGTAGTTGAGGATCGTCATCAGGATGTTGTTGAACTCGTGCGTCGTCGTGCTGGCCAGTTCGCCAATCGCGGCCAGCTTCTGCATCTGCGCGAGCTGTTCGCGCATGTGCGATAACTCTTCCTGCTGAGCGGCCAACTGCTGGCGGACGGCTGCTAGCTCGCATGCCGGTTCGGACTTCAGCCGCGCGGCTTCGTTCGTCTGCGGAACTGGCGGCGACTGGGCAAAGCCGGTCATGGGGGGAGTTTCGAGCGGGAGTACCGTGGAGGGTAATGACACGCTGGATTGTGGCATGGGGGAGCGCACTTGTCGGAAACCAATCCACGCCAGCCAGGGCGGCGCAAAATCGCCGTGGCTGAATAATGCTCCGAGATCATCGGCGGGGCGCAAACTTCCTGACTTGCCCAGAGGCGCCCTTTCCTCGGTCCGGCGGCAAGTGGGAATCGGCCATCCCTGGTATCGACGAATCGAACTGGCCGGCATCACCGCCCCCCGCTACAATCCCGCGGGAAGTAGCCCAAGGTCGGGCGAATTGGAGAAGCTGGGATGCATACGGTCGAGATGTTGGAGCGGCTGAAGGAAGTGGCCGAGCGTGCCGGATACACCGTGCGGCAGGAGTGGCTCGGCGGCACAGGGGGCGGCGCGTGCGAGTTCGCCGGGCGGAAGTGGATCTTCGTTGACCTGGCGCTGTCGGTGGTCGAACAGCTCGACCAGGTTGCCGGCGCCCTGCAAAACGACCCGGCAGTCAGCGTTCAGGAGACGCCGCCACCGGTGCGGAGCTATCTCCGCCGCGCGGCTTAGTCCCGGTTTGGCTCTGGAAATTGCAGTAGGTCGAAGCCATGCTTCGACGCATTCCGCGGTCGCGCCATGTGCCGATATCCTGTGTGCCAATTTTGACGATGCGCGGCATCGTCTACGACCTCCAAAACTTGGCGCACCGCCTAACCCTCGCGGACCCGCGTCGGCAGGATCACCATCGGCACGCCGTCCCACTGCAACCGTCGCTGCAGCGAGTAGGCCGTCTGGTTGTGCAGCAGGGCCCCGTACCAGGTTTCGCGCTGAAAGACGAGCTGCCCCGCGAAGACCACGGCGCGCGGATAGTCGCGGTGCACGACGCGGCAGAGTTGCTCGAGCTCTTCGACCACGTCGGTGCCAATCGCCATATATGCTCGCGAAGGAAACCCTAGTCGGCGGGCTAAATCGACATACCGCTCGAGCGCTTCCTCGGTATAAGCCCGCAGGTGCTCGACTTCTTCGGCTCCTTTGAAATTTCCCGAATCGACGACGCCGACCGAGATGAACAGCATGTTCTTAAAGTGATTCGGTACGAACCGCACGGCGTTGAGCAGGGTGTGAACTCCCAGGCCGCTGTAGCCGCCGACGAGAATCACGGCCGTATGCTCGGCCGGGTTGGGTGCGGCGATGTTGGGCGACCCTTTGATGTCGATCGTTCCCAGCGACTCGTCGAGCCCCTTCAGCCGCGAGCGGACATACGCGTAGTAGCGATTCACGAGCAGGGCCAGGCCGGTAATCACGCCGGTTACGAGGACCGTCTTCCACGCCCCTTCGGAGAACTTGAACGTCACCGTGACTGTCAGGATCGAGACGCACAGGACCGAGCCAAACACAAACAGGGCCACTCGCTGCCGCCACTGGGGATGTTTGCCCCGCTGCTGCCACCAGTGCCGCGTCATCCCAAGCATCGACAGTGAGAACGTCAGAAACACGTTGATCGAGTAGAGAATAATGAGCAGCGAAACGTTGCCGTCGTTCAGCCACAGAGCCGCCAAGGCAGCCAGGCCGATGAGCAGAATTCCGTTGTGCGACGCCAGCCGTTCCGACAGGCTCCCAAACCAGTGCGGCACCCACGAGTCGTGGGCCATCGTCGCCAGGCACTTCGGCCCGCCGATGAAGCCGGCCTGCGCCGCGACCAAGAGGAGTGCCGCTTCTGAGAGCACCGTAATCCAGCGGAAGGCGGTCGCCAGGGGCGCGGGAAACACTTCGTACGAAAACCAGCCCACGAGCAGATCGTTCATCGTCCGCCCGGTCGCCTCGCGCTGCTCGAGCATCGT
>JALORD010000447.1 GCA_025459145.1 Pirellulaceae bacterium
GGACTCGCGCCGTCTCCTGAGGCCGACGCCACGACACTCCTGCGCCGGCTCACGCTCGATCTCACCGGTCTGCCCCCCACGCTTGATGAGCTTGATCGCGGGCTCGAGGGCGCCGTCGACCGGTTGCTAGCCTCGCCCCACTACGGCGAACGCTGGGGACGCATCTGGCTCGATGGCGCCCGCTATGCCGACTCCGACGGTTACGAAAAGGACAAGCCGCGGTTCGTCTGGGCCTATCGCGACTGGGTGGTGAATGCGCTCAATCGCGACCTGCCGTACGACCAGTTCATCATCGAACAGATTGCCGGCGACCTGTTGCCCGACGCCACGCAGGACCAGATCGTGGCCACCGGTTTCTTGCGGAACTCGATGATCAACGAAGAAGGGGGGGTCGATCCCGAACAGTTCCGCATGGAGGCGATGTTCGACCGCATGGACGCCATCGGCAAGAGCATCCTGGGGCTCACGATCCAGTGCTGCCAGTGCCACAACCACAAGTACGATCCGCTGCCGCAGGAGGACTACTATCGCCTGTTTGCGTTCCTCAACGATACGCACGAGGCCAACGTCGCCGTCTATCCGCCCGATCAACTCATGCACCGGGCCGAGATCATGCGGCAGATCGGTGAGATCGAAGCCGATCTGAAAGATCGCACGCCCGACTGGTCCGAGCGGATGGCCGCCTGGGAAGCATCGGTTCGCGACGATCAGCCGGAGTGGTTCATCGTCAGCCCCGAGCCCGATGTGAGCGGCGGACAGAAGCACTATGTCCTGGATGACGGCTCGATCCTGGCCCAGGGTTACGCACCGACCAAGCACACGACCGAGTTTGTCGTCGAGACGAAGCTCGACAAGATCACAGCCGTGCGGCTCGAACATTTGAATGATCCGAACCTGCCGCTGGGCGGACCGGGTCGTTCGATCAAGGGAACCGCCGCGCTCAGCGAGTTTCGTCTGGAGGCCGAGCCGCTCGATGGCTCCGCCAAAATGGCGGAGGTCAAGCTTGCGGGAGCCACGGCCGACGTCAATCCGTCCGAGAAGGACCTCGAGGCAATCTACAGCGACAAGAGCGACAAGAAGCGGGTGACGGGACCAATTGCGTTCGCCCTCGACCGGAACGACCTGACCGCCTGGACCACCGACATCGGCCCGGGGCGGAGTAACGTGCCGCGAAAGGCGGTCTTCACGCTCGACGAGCCGCTCGAACACGCCGCCGGCGCTCGGCTGAAGTTTCGCCTGACACAAAATCACGGCGGCTGGAACAGCGACGACAACCAGAATTACAACCTGGGCCGGTTTCGCTTCGCGGTGACGAGTGCCGAGGCGGTCCAGGCCGATCCGCTTCCGGCCGCGGTACGCACGGCGATTACGAAGCCAGCTGCCGAGCGTACTCCTCGCGAAACGGCAAAAATCTTCAGCTACTGGCGGACGACGGTTGCCGATTGGCAAGCAGCTAACGACAAGATCGAAGCCTTGTGGCAACAGCATCCGCCGGGAACCTCGCAGTACACGCTGGCGGATCGCGAAGTGCCACGGCCATCGTTCATTTTAGCCCGAGGCGACTTCTTGAAGCCGAGCACGCCCGTTACCAAGGGAACACCCCGCATCCTGCATGCGCTCGAGGCGGAGAACCCGACCCGCGTGGACCTGGCTCGCTGGATGGTCGACGAGCGATCGCCGACCGCGTCCCGGGCGATCGTCAACCGCATTTGGCAGTCGTATTTCGGCACGGGACTGGTGGCGACCAGCGAGGATTTCGGCCTGCAAGGTGAGCCGCCGAGCCACCCCGAACTGCTTGACTGGCTGGCGGTGGAGTTCATGCAGCCGAGCGATGGAAGCCCGGGCTGGAGCCTCAAACGGTTGCACCAGCTGATCGTCTCGTCGGCGACCTACCGACAGTCATCGCGGGTAACGCCCGAACTTTTGGCCCGCGATCCAGATAATCGCCTGCTCGCCCGCGGCGCGCGGTTTCGCATGGAAGGCGAGGCGGTCCGCGATATTGCGCTGGCGGCGAGCGGGCTCTTGAATCCGGCGCTCGGCGGGCCCCCCGTCTATCCGCCGGCACCTGAGTTTTTGTTTGTCCCGCCAGCCAGCTACGGGCCGAAGGTGTGGAACGAAGCCAAAGGGGCTGACCGCTACCGCCGGGCGCTCTACACGTTCCGTTTCCGCAGCGTGCCGTATCCCGTGCTGCAGACATTCGACGCACCCAACGGCGAGTTCGCCTGCGTCCGCCGTGTGCGGAGCAACACGCCGCTGCAGGCGCTGGCGGCCCTCAACGAACCGCTGTTCCTCGAGTGTGCCCGAGCCTTGGCGATGAAAACACTCGCCGCAGGGGGCTCGACCGACGCCGAGCGATTGGCTTACGCCTTCCGCTGTTCGACCGCCCGCGCGCCGGACGAGCAGGAATCGGCCGCCCTGCTCGCGCTCTTGAACAAACAACTCGAGCGATTTTCTCAGGCGGATGCCAAGCCCTGGGATTTTGCGGCCAATGATCCGGCGAATCCACCAGCCTTGCCCGAAGGGTCCACACCCGCAGGAGCCGCGGCCTGGACGGCCGTGGCCCGCGTCCTCCTGAACCTGGACGAGACGATTACCCGCGAGTAGCCACGAGGCTCCTGATTTCGGGACGACGCCCCCAGACGACATTTACCAAAAACCAAGTATGAACTGCGAATCGCATCTTTACCGCGGCCTCGATCCTTCTTCCCTGGCCCGCCGCTGGTTTCTGCGAGACTGTGCCGTGGGATTAGGCGCTGCCGCCTTGGCCGAACTCGCGGGGACTCGCTCGGCGAGCGCCTCGCCGGCGGCCGTCGATCCACTGGCTCCCAAGCCGCCACACTTTGCCGCCCGGGCGAAGAACGTGATCTTCCTGTTCATGGCGGGAGCGCCGAGCCATCTGGAACTGTTCGACAACAAGCCGGAACTCGCCAAATGGGACGGCAAGCTGCCGCCGGCTGAACTGCTCCAGGGGTACCGTGCCGCGTTTATCAATCCCAACAGCAAGCTCCTCGGGCCGAAGTTCAAGTTCGCCCGCCACGGCGAGTGCGGGGCGGAACTGTCAGAACTCCTGCCGCATCTGGCGACAGTCGTCGACGACATTGCGATCGTAAAATCGATGACGACCGACGCGTTCAACCATGCACCGGCCCAGATCCTGATGAACACAGGCAACCAACAGTTCGGCCGGCCGAGCATGGGGGCCTGGGTTACGTACGGCCTGGGGAGCGAAACGCAGGACTTGCCGGCGTTTGTCGTGTTCAGTTCCGGCAGCAAAGGCCCCAGCGGTGGCAACTCGAATTGGGGGAGCGGCTTTCTGCCAACGGTCTATTCCGGCGTGCAGTTTCGCGGCGGGAGCGAGCCCGTGCTGTTTCTGGACAATCCGCGCGGCGTCGATCGACAGCTGCAAGCCGATTCGCTCGATGCCATCCGCACGCTGAATCAGCATCGCCTGGCGCAGATGGGCGATCCCGAGATCGCCACCCGCACGGCTGCCTACGAAATGGCCTTTCGAATGCAAGCGAGTGCCCCAGACTTGATGGACATTTCTCAGGAACCGCAGGCCATCCTCGACATGTATGGGGCCGAGCCGGGCAAATCCTCGTTTGCCAACAACTGCCTGCTCGCCCGACGGCTGGTCGAGCGGGGCGTCCGCTATGTACAGCTGTTCCACGAAGCCTGGGATCAGCACGGCAATCTGGTGGCCGACCTCAAGAAGAACTGCCTGAATACCGATCAGGCCGCCGCGGCGCTGATCAAAGACCTCAAGCAGCGCGGTCTGCTCGACGAGACGCTGGTCATTTGGGGAGGCGAATTTGGCCGGACGCCGATGGTCCAGGGGGGCAACGACGGACGGGACCATCATCCCAACGCATTCACGATGTGGCTCGCCGGCGGCGGTATCAAACCGGGCCTCACGCTCGGCGAAAGCGACGAGTTCGGCTTTAACGCCACGCGAGACCGCGTTCATGTCCGCGATCTGCACGCTACGGTGCTCCACTGCCTGGGACTCGACCACGAGCGGCTGACGTTCAAGTTCCAGGGGCTCGACGCCAAACTGACCGGAGTGGAACCGGCGCGTGTTGTGAAGGAAATCCTGGCCTAAAGCGCTCCGGGCGGATCTCCATTGCGAGAAGAATCCAGGAACGCCGCGAGCATAATCTGGGCCGCCAATTTATCGAGCCGCTGCTTACGCCTCTTGCTGGTCATCCCCGCTTCGAGAAGCAGCGCCTCCGCATGGGTCGACGTGTAACGTTCGTCAAAGTAGCAGACCGGCAGTCCCGTCAGTTCACCCAGCCAGCGGCCGAACTCCTGGACCTCGATCGATTTCTGGCTTTCCTGGCCGCTTGTATGCACTGGCAGTCCCAAGACGAGGCCTGCCACTTGTTCTTCCTGCACGAGTCGCTGGAACCAACGGGCGTCGTCGGCGGGGCTCCGGCGCGTGTAGTTCTCG
>JALORD010000448.1 GCA_025459145.1 Pirellulaceae bacterium
TCGTTCGCGCTGCTCGAGAAGCTCTCGGCCGCGGACGACGCTGGCGAGCGGCTGCGCGTGCAAGTCGCCGCCCTCTACCGTTGGACCGATCGGATGGAAGCTGCTCGCTTCGAACATTTGGATGAGCAGATCGAAGGGCGCGACAAGCTGACCCGCACCGAGCTCGCCGCGAAGCACGAGTCGCTCCGCGAACAAGTGCTCCGCGACCTGGCAAGCCGACTCGCGGACGCCGCGCCCCAGGCCGCGGCCGGGCTCCAGCCCTGGCTCGTCGCCGAACGGCTGACGCTCGACGTCCGCCTCGAGCGCGACATCGTCGAAAATGCCTGGGAATTGCTGGAATCGGTTCCAGTCGCTGTAGAAGCGAAGGAGGCGACGATCGCCAACCAGCTCCAGTTGGCCCTCCGCGTTCGGCTAGTCCGGCTGCTGATGAATCGGGCCGCCCGGGAGAACGCTCCGGCCGCGGAAGGCGAACGGCTGCTGGCGTATCTCGACAAGCAAATTGCTGCTCCGGCCGACAAGGTGGGATTTGGCCTCGATGCCCGGCTCGCCAAGTATCAGTTGCTCGTAGCCCTCGATCGGCCAAAGGCGTTGGCCGAGCAACTCGCGATCTGGTCGCGCGGCACCGACCGACCGGATATGTGGCAGCGGTCGCTCGCCTATGTCCAGGCGGAGTTGGGGAAGCTGGCCGAAGCGGTGGCTCTATTGCAACCGCTGGCGGCGGCCGATGTACTGTCGGCCGACGACCATCGGGCCCTGGCCCGTTGGCACCAGGCGCTCAAGCAGGATGCTGAGTATCACCAGTCGCTCGTGGCCGCCTGGCGACAGCTCGACGAGTGGCAACTCCGCGACATGGTCCGGCAGCAGCTGGCCCCATGGCAGAACACCAACGGCCCCTCGCCGGGAGCTCTCGATCCACAGCTCTTCGACGTGCTGACGGCCCTCTTTGCCAAGTCGAACAGTCCGCACGAACACGTTTCCCACGTCCGTGAACTGTACGAAGCGTCGCGCGACTTCCGGTTGCTGGCAGCGCTGGCTGAGGCGGTTGTGGGACAGTCGGCCGGTCGGGTTTATCCGTTCCTGGTCCAACTCGACCGGACGCTCGATGTCGTCGATCGGGAAGCGACGGCCAGCGAGCTCTTGGCGGAGATCGACAAGGTTCGCGAGCGAGCCGCCACGCCCGTCGATCGCAGGGCGCTCGATCTGTTGGAGATGCTCGTCGAGCGGCGGGCGGCCGAGCTGTTGAATCAGCCTGGGCCGCATGCCGAGCGGGCGGCAGGTGCTCTGGCGCGAGCCATGCAGCACGAGTGGACCGCTGGCGAAGCGCGGGAAATGGCGAGAATGCTGGCCGATTTGGGCGCCATTGCGCAGTCCGCGCTCTCACAGCGCCGCGCCGCCGCCCTCCGCGAACTACTGCGGGTGGCAGCGGGAGACCCGCAAGCGCGGCTGCTCGTCGCCCATGCCCTGACCGAATCGCTTCGCGACGACGGCCGGCGGGACGAGGCGATCCTCGAACTGGAACCGGCTCTGGTCGAGCATCGCGAGGCGAACGGCGGACGGCGGACTAGCGATGCCATCGACAGTTTGGGGCTCTTGGCGACCCTGTATGAGGCGAGCGAGAACTTCGTCCAGGCGGAGGATCTGCTCACGCGGGAATTGCCGCAAGCCGCCAATCCCAGCGTCGCCCGCTCGATCCGCCAGCGAATCGTCGAGGTCCACCTCGCCGCGCTGATCAGCGCCGGCCGCACGTCGCTGGGAACAGGTCGGTCGCTGTATGAGGCCCTCCGCGATTCGCTCGCGAAGCAGGCCAGTGAGGCGAAGGACCAAGACTCGCGGCGCCACGCGATCGACAAGTGGTGCCGCACGCTGCGAATCGCCAAGGATCACACGTACCTGGTCGAGGCCGGCACGCAGCCCGGCGTCGACGCGGTCGCCTTTGGCCGGGAGCAATTTCCTGCGATCATCGCCCGGCAGATCGACTCGCGACAAGACCTTGTGCACGACGTGGCGCATGTGATCCGCCACACGGCTGGTCCGCGGGCGGCCCTGGAGTTCTACCTGACGCAGATCGAGGCCGAGCCCACCTGGCTGGCCCGCCGCGGGGACGACGGCTGGCGGAGTTTTGCGCACGACCTCGCACGCTGGGCCAACGAAGAGGGGGTGAAAGGAAACCTGGGCGACCTCGAGCCGCGACTCCTGGCGATCGTCCTCCGCGAACTGCGGCGGGAACTGTGCACCCAGAACAACCGGCGGCGGGAATTCGCCCATCGAGGCTACTCATACTTCTGGCAGGAAAAGACCGACGACTTCGCCCGCGTGGCCGAGGAAGTGCTCGCCGAAGAGCCCGACTCGCTGGGCCGCGTCCGGTTCATCGCCGACTACCTGCACGACGGGATCGACCGCCCGGCGCGGGCGATCGAGATTCTACTCGACATGCATCGCCGCCAGCGGCTCGACAGCGACGGCCTCTCGCAGCTCATCACGTGGCTGCAGCAAGCCGATCGCTACGGCGAATCGATCGCGCTCCTGGAGCCGCTGGTCAAACGCGATCCCGACATGATCCGATACCGCGTGCTGCTCATGAACGCTTATTTTCACACGGAGCAGCCGGCGGCTCTGCAAGCGCTATTGGCCGCGACCGAGCAGCACTTCCGGGCCGACAGCCGGTGGAACGAGCATGTGGCGTATGTGCTGGGCGAAAGCTGCCTGGAGAACCGGCTGTTCCCCCGCGCGATCCAGTTCTACGGCGAAGCGATTGCCATGCGCCGCGAGGCATTGGGGGGGCGAGTCGCTCGTGAACGGACACTGGCTCAGTACTTGGTTGATCGGGCGTATGCCCACCTGGGAGAAAGCGCGACGCAGGCCGCTGTCGACGACGCCTGCGAAGCGATTGTCGTCTGGGGAATCTCACGCGACGGCATCCGGCGGCGCAATTTCCGCACCGACTGGCAAACGGGCGAGTCCGTGCACCTCGTCGAAGTGCTCCGCGATGTTCTGACGGCGGCGCCCGATCTTCCCGCCTACATGTCCTCGCTCGACAAGCAAGTCGAGGCCGAAGGGCAGGACCGACCGATCGTCCAGCAAGTGCTCGGCGAAGTGCTGCTCGCCCGCGGTGAGGCGGAAGCAGCCCGGACGCAGCTCGCGATCGCTCGGGAACTCTCTCCCCAAGACCCGGCGATTCTCCGCAAACTCGTCGAAGCGTACGACGCCCTGCAGCAGCCGGTCGAAGCGGCCGAGCAGGCGTACACGGTCGCCGCACTGGCCCATCGCGATTTGGACCTGTGGGCCAACCTGGCCGAACGACTGGACAAGCTGGAGCAACCTGTCGAGGCGGAAAGGGCTCGCACGACGCTCGTCGAAGTGATGCCGCACGAAACCGAGGGGCACTCGCGACTAGCCGAGATTCGCCAAGCGCAGGATCGTTGGACCGACGCGACGGTGCACTGGCGACACGTCGCGCGCCTCCGTTCGCTCGAACCGACGGGACTCTTGCGGCTCGCGGCAGCCCAACTGCACCTGAAAGATCACGCTGCCGCGGCCCAGACCTTAAAGGAACTTGATACCACCGATTGGCCCGCCCGCTTCCAGGCGGAGCTCAAGGAGCAATTGCCAAAGCTGCGGGCCAGCCTGCCATAGCTGGCGCGGATCGCTACCTCGCCAGTCCTCGCCCGCACAATGCCGCCAGCGCCCGGGCGACTTCGAGCGGAATCTCGTGCCCACCGGTGAACGGCACGAACTCGACCTGGTGCCCGGCCTCGACGAGCAAATCGCGCAGGGCAATCCCTTGCGGATACATCAGGATGTTGTCGTCCCGCCCGTGGCTCTGCAGAATCCGCAGCGGCCGGTCGGCTCGTGCCGCGGCCAGCTCGCTCCACTCCCGTTCGTTGATGAGCGCTCCCGACAGAATCGCCAGCCCCGCCGGTCCCTGCGCCATCCGCAGCGCGAGATCCGTCGTCACCATCGAACCCTGCGAGAATCCGCCCAGGATTAACTGCTCGGGCGCAAGTCCCAGCTCCACACACGCCTGGTCGATCATCGCCGCCAGCATCTGCCGCGCCTCGGCCAGTCCCTCGGGCGGTTCGCGGCGAAACCGGGCCAAGAGTTCCGGCGTGGGGTTATTGAGCAAGCGATCGAGATCGATCATCCACCAGGCACGACCGTACGGAATCCCGTAACCACTAAGATCGAGCGGACCGGCGGGAAACAAAAACACGGATCGGCGTACCAGATCGGGATCGATGATCGCCAGCGGCTGCACCAGCCCGACGAGATCCCGTCCCGTCGCCCCAAAGCCGTGGCAGAGCACCACAGCCAGTTCGGGCTGCTCGTCGGGAGCAAGCTCGCTGACGACATACGTGGTAAGGCCGCCAAAGACGGTTTTGCTGATCGGCATGGCACAAAGTACGGCACGGGAGGCGTTTGGCTGATCGGTGCGATTGT
>JALORD010000449.1 GCA_025459145.1 Pirellulaceae bacterium
GAGCAGCCACGCCCGCGCGTAAGCCCAATAGCGTTTGGCGGTTGTCCGCGAAATGCCGAGCAGGTCGGCCGCTTCGTCGATCGAGCAACCGGCAAAGAAGCGGAGCTTGACCAAGTTGGCCTTGTGCGGGTCGAGGGCGGCAAATCGGGTCAAGGCTTCGTCTACCGCCAGCAGATCGTCGTCCGACCTTTGGGCGATCGACGGGGCGTCCTCCAAATCGACGCGTCTTCGGTCCCCGCCGTGCCGGAGACGGCTCTTTTTGCGCGCCGCCTCGACCAGAATTCTGCGGATCGCCTCCGCCGCAGCCGCGAAGAAATGCCCGCGGGAGTCCCAGTGCTGAGCCTGCTCGACATTCACCAGTCGGAGGTACGCTTCATGCACCAGCGCCGTGGCCTGGAGCGTCTGCCCGCCCGGCTCGCGAGCCATCCTCTGCGCCGCTAATTCGCGCAGGTCGCGATAGACCAGCGGCAACAACTGCGCCGCGGCCAGCGGGTCGCCCTGCTCGATGGCCCACAGGATGCCCGTGACATCGGCCGCCATGAAACCGTTTCCGCAAGAAAGCAGTCAGGAGCGCCCGTGTTGCCGGTCAGCACCTGCCAAGGGCACTCCTTCCGGACACTCTCGAATCCATGTCCCTTTTCTAGTGCTGCTAACCTTCTGTGCCAGTCTGGAGACGCCGAAGCCCGGTCCACCGTACGATTGAACTTCGTCGAACCGGCCGCGCTGCGCCTTGCACGAACGCGGGAGATTTCAGGTGGGAGGGATGATGAACGTATGGTGAAGCGATTCCTTCTGGAAGCCCATCACTTCGGGGAAACGGATGCCGGGCAGAAGTTGTACGTCGAAGATCTCTTCGACCGCCGTCTGAAACTCGAGCAACCCGACGAGGCGGCCGGAGCGGAGGTCGACCGCGGCGACGCCGCACTTGAGCGTTACCTGCCGGTCGGCAATCGGCACGCCGTCCATGGCTGATGTCGGCCGGATCTTCGACAGGCCGATCAGGGCGATCGGGCCGACGAATGCCAGGCCCCGTGTGAATCCCGGCAGTTCGATCACCGTCTCATGGTGGCCGGTAGCGTGGTCGACGAGCGAGAGACTGCCCGTTCCCGATTGGAGGACCCATAGTTGTCCGTCGTGCCAGCGGGGGGAATGCGGCATCGAGAGGCCCCGGGTGACAAACTCGCCGCTGGCGACGTCAATAATGCAGCCGCCCTGCGGTTTGTCGGCCCGCCAGCCGTCGCGGGTGTCGGTTGTGCCGAGAGCCGAGACGAACTGCGGCTTCCCAGCCACCATGGCCAAGCCATTGAGATGGCAGCGATCCTCGGCGGTGAGGGCCGAAATGAAGGGGGGACGCCAGCGGGGAACGAAGCTGTATTCCGGGCTGAGTGTCGCCAAGCATGAGAATCGCGTGCTGACGAGCCACAGTTCGTCGCCGCTCCTGGCGATCTCGTGGATGCCAATATCGCCGGTGACGTGACTTGCCCGCGGCAGGAAGCAGGCGTCGTGCGTACCGGCCGGTTCGATCCGCGGGGCGATATCGGGGGCGTTTCGCAGGAACCAGACTTCCTTCTGCGTGCCAAGGGTCAGCCGGGATCCATCCACGGCCAGTCCCATCGGCCGCTCGAACGTGCGGACCAGCGTGGAGAGTCCCCGCCCGCTGGCCCGCACGGCCAGCAGCTTGTTGGCCTGGTAGGTGCTCACGAAGAGCGATGACCGCAGTTCGTGGAGCAAGGCGACAAAGCTGTCCGTTTGCGTGTAGCGGAACTCGACCGGTGCGGGGAGCGCCGGAGGAGTGCGTCGCCGCTCGGCAAAGTGTCCCGCGGCAGTGCCGCCGGCAATCGTGCCAGCGGCGAGAGTTTCGAGAGCATCCATCGCTTGGCGACCTTTCCCAGTACGAGGAATCAACGCCGGCGCGACTTCGCGCGGCTGACAGACAGTTCGTGCAGGACGGCATCGACCGCGGCGGCATACGCGGCCGCCGACTCAGTGCTGCGGCTGCCGACGCCGTCGTCCGTCACCATCGTTCCCACGCCCTTGCCAACGCCGATTGCGCCGTTGCTCGCGCCGGAGAGGCCTACAGCGCAGTACTCGCACGGTTCCTGATGCGTGTCGCCGTCGACCTTCATGGTGGTGGTCTTGGTCTTGGTCGTTTGGCCCGCGGCGACCTTCAGCGGTCCGGAAGTGCTCACGTAGTCGTTGTTGCTGGTGCGGGCGGTTCCGTGGGCGGTGGCATTGTTCACCCGCATGTCCTGGTTGCTGGCGTGTGCGCGGTTGGCGATTAACGCGATCAGCTGCGCGAGGCGGCTGCCGACGCGGTCGTCATTGATGATCGTACCCACTCCCTGGCCGTCGCCGATTGCGCCGTTCCTCGCGCCGGAGAGGTTTACAGAGAAGTACTCATCCGGTTCCCGCTTCTCGTCGCCTTTTACCCTCACGGTGATGGTCTTGGTCGTTTGGCCCGGGGCGAACCTCAGCGTTCCGGAAGTGCTCACGTAGTCGTTGTCGCTGGTGCGGGCCGTTCCGTTGGCGGTGGCATACTTCACCCGCACTTCTTTCGTGCTGGCATGCGACAGCGTGACCGTAAACGTCATCAGCCGCGTGCCGCTACTGCCTTCGACGACCTCGGCGTCACTGATGTCGATCGTGGAAGCCGTGTCATCGTTGAGGATCGTCCCCGTCCCCTCCCAGTCCGCGGCAATCGCGCTGCCCGACTCGACGCTGATGTAGACGTAAAAGTCTTCATCTTCTTCTCGGCGGGTGTCGCCGTAGACGGAGATCGTGATCGTCTTGCTCGTCTCGCCTGGAGCAAAGACCAGCGTGCCGCTCTTGGCCGCAAAGTCGCGGCCGGCCTCCGCCTCCCACCACGAAGCCGTTTCGTAGGTGACAACCACTTCGTCTTGGGCTGCCGACGACATGCTGACGGTGAACGTAAAGCTCGTGGTGCCGGAGTTCCCCTCGGCTTTGCTCACGTCGTTAATGCTGACCTGGGCGTCGTCGTCCACGATGTCGACATAGGCCAGGGAGGAGGCGTGTGCTCCCGTGGCGCCGGTGAGCTCGACGGGGATGGTCTCCCGATACTCCGCAAGCGAATCTCCATAGACGGTCACGAAGATCGACCGCGCCGTTTCGCCGGGGGCGAATGTCACGGTCCCGGCTGTGGCTTCAAAGTCCACACCGGCCTGGGCAGTGCTCCACTCTCGCGTCGCAAAGTTGACCGAGATCGGCGCATCGGACGGCTCGGTGAGCGTGACGACAAGCTCGGCCTCCGTCGTGCCGCCGGTTCCTTCGATGACGGTCGTACTCTGAAGGAAGGCCCGCGGCTCGTCGTCGAGAATCATTCCGACGCCGTGACCCGAGGCGATCCGCACGCCGACAGGCTCGCTCAAGTCGACCGAGAAGGCCTCGGCCTGCTCGGCCTCGCGATCACCGAGGACCAGGACACGGATCGTTTTCTCGGTTTCGCCGGGGGCGAACACGAGCGTTCCCGCAGCCGGCTCGAAATCGCTCCCCGCGGTGGCGGCCGGCGGTGGCGGGTAGTAACCGTAATACCAGCCGCCCGACCACTGCGTGTCTCCTTCGACCGTCGAGTAGTTGACGCGAACTTCCTGGTCGGACGCAGCCGACAGTCGGACAACGAAGTCGACCGCTTTGGTGCCCGTATTCCCTTCCGAAATCTCGATGGCGCCCCAGAAGTCGATGATCGGCTCGTCGTCGAGAATGGTGGCCAGTCCCTGGCCGTCGGCAATGAAGGCATTGGTCGGATTGGACAGATTGACGGAAAAATGCTCGACTCGCTCCCCCAGCCGATCGCCGATCACGGGCACCTGAATGGTGGCGGTGGTTTGTCCCGCGGGGATGGTGATCTGGCCGGCCTGCGCCGCGTAATCGACACCGGCTGTGGCGGGATCGTTCAGGCCCAAGTGGTCGGCTGTGGCGTAGTCGAAAGTGACATCCTGGCTGTAGGGAGCCGACAGAGTGACGGTAAACGTCGCGTTGACCGGGTCCGCGTTCCCCTCCGTGACTGTCGCATCGCTGATTTGCAGCGTCGGCGCCGAGGCATCGGTCCACGATCCGTCATTGAGCAGGACCCTGACACTATCTGATCCGGGTTCGACCGCCGCGATATCGGGCTGGCCGTCGCCGTTGAAGTCTCTCGACAAGACGGCAACCCAACTCACGCCGGTGGCTGCGACAATTGGGGGCGCAAACTGCAGCGCCGGGCCACCCTGGCCGAGCAAAACGTTCACGTCTGAGTTGTATCCGCTGACCACAAAGAGATCGGGTCGACCGTCGCCATTGACATCGGCCGCAGTGACGGAGGACGGATTGGCGCCGGCCTGGATGTGCGTCGCGGTGCCGAATGCGCCCTGGCCGTCTCCCAGTGCGACAGAAACGGAGCCCCCATACGAGGTGTACAGGTCGAGATTTTCATCGACGATATCCGCGTTGCCGTCTCCATTCAAATCGGCCACGGCGATCGGTTGGGCGCGTTCTGCTTCCCAAGGGTATCGATAGGTAACACCCGTGGAATACGTGTTTGGGCTCCCGAAACCACCATTGCCGGAACCGAGAAGGACATTGACATTCGCGAAATCCATGAAATATCCGCCTCCGCTGCCGCCGTAATAGCCGCCCCACCAAGGCGGAATGTACTCGGACGTTCGCGCACCCACCGCCAAATCCAGCTTGCCGTCGCCGTCAAAGTCTCCAACGGCCACCGAGCGGGCGCCGCCAAGCGGCACGCTGGTTACCGTCTCGAACCCGCCTGTCCCGTTGCCCAGCAATACGCTCAGGTCGTGTGAGCCGCTATTCGCC